>JAEZAI010000167.1 GCA_023427825.1 Actinomycetes bacterium | reverse complement strand
CCGAAATCGAGGAACAAAGCCTGAGGCGGGTTCGATCTGGCGGCTGAGCGCCACCGGGGGACCGGCGATTGGCACCTTTCGGCGTGCCGTGCTCGCATAGGGGGCGCGTCGCCGCAACGGGGCGGGGACCCGGATCTGACACCAAGCAGACCGCCAGCCACACCTGAGACGAGGGACTGACATGACCGTGCGCGTGGGGATCAACGGCTTCGGCCGCATCGGCCGCAACTTCTTCCGGGCCGCCAAGGCTCGGGGTGCCGACATCGACTTCGTGGCCGTGAACGACCTGGGTTCGCTGGACCAGATGGCGCACCTGCTGAAGCGGGACTCGGTCGCCGGCACGTTCCCCGGTGAGGTCAAGGAGGTCGACGGCGGCATCGACGTCGACGGCGACGTCCTCAAGGTCGTCCAGCACCGCAACCCGGCCGAGATCCCCTGGGGCGAGCTCGGCGTCGACGTCGTCATCGAGTCGACCGGCATCTTCACCGACCGCGACAAGGCCGCTGCCCACCTGGAGGGCGGCGCTCCCCGCGTCATCGTCTCGGCCCCGTCCGGCGGCGCGGATGCCACGTTCGTGATGGGGGTCAACGACGACACGTTCGACCCCGAGCAGCACATCGTCGTCTCGAACGCCTCCTGCACGACCAACTGCTTCGTGCCGCTGATCAAGGTCCTGGACGACGCGTTCGGCGTCGAGAAGGGCCTGATGAACACGATCCACGCCTACACCGGCGACCAGATGCTGGTGGACGGCCCGCACAAGGACCTGCGCCGGGCTCGCGCCGCGGCGATCAACATCGTCCCGACGTCGACCGGCGCCGCCCGTGCGACCTCGCTCGTGCTCGAGTCGATGAAGGGCCGCCTGGACGGCACCTCGCTGCGCGTCCCGGTCCCGACCGGTTCGATCACCGACTTCACCGGCGTCCTCAACCAGGAGGTCACGGTCGAGCAGGTGAACGAGGCGTTCAAGGCCGCCGCGTCGGAGGGTCGCCTCAAGGGCATCCTCCAGTACACCGACGAGCCGATCGTCAGCACCGACATCGTGGGCTCGCCGTACAGCTCGATCTTCGACTCCGGCCTCACGATGGCCATGGGCAACATGGTCAAGGTCCTGTCCTGGTACGACAACGAGGCGGGCTACTCGAACCGCCTGGTCGACCTGGCCCAGATCGTCGGCGCCGCCAACCACTGATCGCATCGGCCCGCCACCCCCGATTCTGACCACCGAGAACTTCGCTCAGCGATGCTCCCGGTCATCAGAATCGAGGTGGCGACGCCGGCGAGGGGAGAACGATGAAGTTCGGAGTGCCCGAGCTGGAGGACCTCGGCGACGTCGAGGGCAAGTCGGTCCTGGTGCGGGCGGACTTCAACGTCCCGCTGAAGGATGGCGAGATCACCGACGACCTGCGGATCCGTGCCGCGCTGCCCACGCTGCAGTGGCTGCTGGATCGCGGCGCGTCGGTCACCGCCTGCACGCACCTGGGCCGCCCCAAGGGCGACCCCGACCCGAAGTACTCGGTGGAGCCGGTGCGCACGCGCCTGGCCGAGCTCGCGCCAGGCGTCGAGCTGCTGGAGAACCTGCGGTTCAACCCCGGTGAGACCGGCAACGACCCGGCATTCGTGGCCGAGCTGTGCGAGGGCCGCGACCTCTACGTGAACGACGCGTTCGGTGCGTCGCACCGGGCGCACGCGTCGATCGTCGGGCCGCCGACCCTGCTGCCGTCGGCGGCCGGTCGGCTGCTGGCCAAGGAGGTCGAGGTGCTCCTCGGCGTCCGCGAGCACCCGGGCCGTCCCTTCACCGCCATCACCGGTGGGTCGAAGGTGAGCGACAAGCTCGGCGTGCTGACCGCCCTGCTCGACATCGCGGACGACATCATCATCGGCGGCGGCATGTGCTTCACGTTCTTCGGGGCGATGGGCCACTCGATCGGCAGCTCGCTGTTCGAGGAGGACCAGGTGGAGAACTGCGCCAAGCTGCTCGACGAGCACGGCGACCGCCTGCACCTGCCCGAGGACGTCGTGGGCCTGGGCCCCGGCGGCAAGATCGGCGACCCGTCGGCCGGCGGCGAGGTGCGCAACTTCGGTCGCTCGCTGCCCGACGGCTGGATGGGCCTGGACATCGGTCCCGGTGCCGCCGCCGCGTTCGGCGACGTCATCCTGGAGTCCCGCACCGTGCTGTGGAACGGCCCGATGGGCGTGTTCGAGGACCCGCGCTTCGAGGCGGGCACCCGCGCCGTCGCCCAGGCCGTGGCCGAGTGCCGCGGCTTCACCGTCATCGGCGGCGGCGACTCCGCCGCCGCGGTCGCCCAGTTCGGCCTGGCCGACGAGGTCGACCACATCTCCACCGGCGGCGGCGCCTCGCTGGAGCTGATCGAGCAGGGCGATCTGCCCGGGCTCGAGGCCCTGCGCCACGCACCGAACGTCGGCTGAGCCGGCGCCGCCCGCCACGGACGCAGCCAGCAACCGAACGACCCGCAACCGCACGCATCACACGCACTCGAACGACGCAGTTCTCGAACGACACGGGGGATCCCATGGCCGCCAGCCGCAAGCCGATCATCAGCGGCAACTGGAAGATGCACAAGAACCACTTCGAGGCGATCCAGGCCGTGCAGAAGCTGCACTACCGCCTCGACGGT
>JAEZAI010000081.1 GCA_023427825.1 Actinomycetes bacterium | reverse complement strand
CCAGCCTCGTGCACCAGCTCCAGGTGGCCATCAAGGCCAAGGAGCTCTACCGCCGGGACAGGGACTACCTGATCCAGGACGGCGAGGTGAAGATCGTCGACGAGTTCACCGGTCGGGTCCTCGAGGGGCGCCGCTGGTCCGAGGGCCTGCACCAGGCCGTCGAGGCCAAGGAGGGCGTGAAGATCAAGGAGGAGAACCAGACCCTCGCGACGGTCACCCTCCAGAACTACTTCCGCATGTACGAGAAGCTCGCCGGCATGACGGGCACGGCCGTCACCGAGGCCGCAGAGTTCATGTCGACCTACAACCTGCAGGTGGTGCCGATCCCCACGCACCGCCCGATCCAGCGCCAGGACGACGCGGACCTGATCTACCGCACCGAGGGCGCCAAGTTCTCGGCCGTGGTCGACGACATCGTCGAGCGCCAGGCGGTGGGCCAGCCGGTGCTGGTCGGCACCGTGTCGGTCGAGAAGTCCGAGCGCCTGAGCCGAGAGCTCGAGAAGCGCGGCGTCGACCATGCGGTCCTCAACGCCAAGCAGCACACCCGTGAGGCCGAGATCGTCACGCAGGCCGGCCGCATCGGCTCGGTCACCGTGGCCACCAACATGGCCGGTCGCGGTGTGGACATCCTGCTGGGCGGCAACCCCGAGGGTCTCGCCCGGCGCGAGGTCCATGCCGAGGGGCTCGAAGAGGGCTCCGAGGAGCACGAGGCCCGCTACGAGGAGCTGCTCGCCAAGTACGCGGCCGAGTGCAAGGCCGAGGGCGAGGAGGTCCGCCAGCTCGGCGGTCTGTACGTGCTCGGCACCGAGCGCCACGAGAGCCGCCGCATCGACAACCAGCTCCGCGGTCGCTCCGGCCGCCAGGGCGACCCGCGCGCGAGCCGCTTCAACCTGTCCCTCGAGGACGACCTCATGCGGTTCTTCGCCACCGGCGCCATCGAGTGGGTGATGGGCAAGGGCTGGGACGACGACGTGCCGATCGAGGCCAAGATGGTCACTCGCGCCATCGAGAAGGCCCAGAACACCGTCGAGGCCCGGAACGCGGAGATCCGCAAGAACGTCCTCAAGTACGACGAGGTCATGAACGAGCAGCGCAAGGTCATCTACGCGCGGCGCGACGAGGTGCTCGAGGGCATCGACCTCCGGGACGAGACCCTGCAGGCGCTCGCCGAGGCGGTCGACGGCCTCCTGCAGACGCACTGCGGCTCGGACTACACCGAGGAGTGGGACGTCGAGGCGCTGCTCGGCGACACCGCCACCTACTGGCCCACGCAGCTCACGGAGCAGGACCTGGCCGACGCCGCCACCAGCGACCAGCTCTACGACCTGCTCATGGGCGACGCCACCCGCCACTACGAGGAGCGGGAGGAGGAGTTCGGCGCCGACACGTTCCGCCAGATCGAGCGCCAGATCATGCTGCGCATCATCGACACGAAGTGGCGCGACCACCTCAAGGAGATGGACTACCTCCAGGAGGGCATCAACCTCCGGGCGCTCGGCCAGAAGGACCCGCTGACCGAGTGGCAGCGCGAGGGCTTCGACATGTTCGGCAAGCTCATGGAGGCCGTGAACCGCGAGTACGTGCAATACATCATGCACGTGCAGGTGGTGAAGGAGGAGCAGCCCAAGCTCCAGCCGCAGCGCTTCGACTACTCGGCGCCCGAGGACCCCTCCGAAGGCCCCAACCCCGTGCCGGCGGTCGTGGCCGCCGAGAGCGCGCACGACGCCGCGCAGCCGCAGGCCGACGAGCCGGTCGCCCAGCAGCCGGTGGTCAAGAGCGAGTGGGACAAGACGCCGCGCAACGCGCCGTGTCCCTGCGGCAGCGGCAAGAAGTTCAAGGTCTGCCACGGCGCCGCCTGAACAGTGCAGGACTTCTCACCCCGCATCACCGCCCTCCGCTCCCGACTGGCCGAGGCCGAGGGCTACCTCCGGGTCGGCGAGCTCCGCGCCCGCCGGCCCCAGCTGGAGACCGAGCTCGGCCGCCCCGACCTCTGGGACGACCCAGAGTCGGCCCAGGCGCTGCAGCGCGAGTTCGCCGAGCTCAGCGACGACCTCGACCTGTACGAGGGGCTGAGCTCTCGCGTCGACGACGTCGACACGCTCGCCGAGCTGGCGCGCGAGGAGGGCGACGAGTCGCTCGAGCCCGAGATCGAGGCGGAGCTCGACGCGCTGATCACCGAGTTCGATCGCCTGGAGCTGCGCGCGCTGTTCACCGGCGAGTACGACGACCGCGACGCGATCGTCGAGATCAACTCGGGCGCCGGTGGCGTCGACGCCCAGGACTGGGCCGAGATGCTGCTGCGCATGTACGTGCGGTGGGCGGAGCGCTCCTCCATGGACCTGGAGATCGAGTCGCTCAACGAGGGCACCGAGGCCGGCATCTCGTCGGCGACGTTCCTGCTCAAGGGCCGCAACGCCTACGGCCTGATGCGCTCCGAGCACGGCGTGCACCGGCTGGTCCGCATCTCGCCGTTCGACAACAACGCCCGGCGCCAGACCAGCTTCGCCTCGGTCAAGGTGACGCCCTGGATCGACGACGTGGACGACGAGGTCGAGATCGACGACAAGGACCTGCGGATCGACGTCTACCGGTCCTCGGGCGCGGGCGGCCAGCACGTGAACGTGACCGACTCCGCGGTCCGCATCACCCACCTGCCCACCGGCATCGTCACGTCGTGCCAGAACGAGCGGTCCCAGCACCAGAACAAGGACCGCGCCATGAAGATCCTGAAGGCCAAGCTGCTCGAGCTGGAGCGTCAGAAGCGGGCCGACAAGCTGGCCGAGATCACGGGCCAGGGCGCGGCCGTCGACTTCGGCAGCCAGGACCGCAACTACGTGCTGCAGCCCTACCAGCAGGTCAAGGACCTCCGCTCCGGCGTGGAGCTGTCCAACCCCGAGGCGGTGCTCGACGGCGAGCTGGACGCCCTCATGGAGGGCTACCTCCAGTGGGTCCGGGCGGGGAGCCCCGCCGTCGGCTGACGTCCCGCCGTTCCCGTCGTGCGACGAGCCACCGATCGACGGCTCGTCAAGCACCGAGGCGGTGTGAACGGTGTCGCAGCGCCCCGGACCCCTCCGCCACTCCGGGCGTCGGGACTGAGAGACTGACGTCCGGCGCGATCCCGGCCCTCACGCAGCGGGGCTATCGTCACCGGTTCGTAACAGTCAGTCCTGTTCGCGGGTTCCTTCCCTCCCCCCGCGAGAGAGGTCAGCGTGATCAAGCTCGACAACGTCACCAAGATCTACAAGGGCGAGATGGTCGCCCTTCGTGACGCTTCGGTCGACATCGACAAGGGCGAGTTCGTGTTCCTGGTGGGGCCCTCTGGGTCCGGCAAGTCCACCTTCCTGCGCCTGCTCAACCGCGAGGAGCGCCCCGAGAAGGGCCGCATCTTCGTGGCCGGCAAGGACATCGCCGAGCTCCCCGGCTACAAGGTGCCCTACCTGCGGCGGAACATCGGCAGCATCTACCAGGACTTCAAGCTGCTGCCCTCCAAGAGCGTCTACGAGAACGTGGCGTTCGCGCTCGAGGCCATCGGGCGGCCCAAGTCGGCCATCAAGGACGCCGTGCCCCAGATCCTGGACCTGGTCGGCCTCTCCAAGAAGCAGTCGAACATGCCCGACGAGCTCTCGGGCGGCGAGCAGCAGCGTGTGTCCATCGCCCGGGCGTTCGTGAACCGGCCGCTGATCCTCCTGGCCGACGAGCCGACCGGCAACCTGGACCCGGCGACGTCGGTCGGCATCATGAAGCTGCTGGACCGCATCAACCGCACCGGCACGACCGTCGTCATGGCCACCCACGACCGCGGCATCGTCGACACGATGCGTCGCCGCGTGATCGAGCTGGACCGCGGCCGAGTGGTCCGCGACCAGGCCCGCGGCGTCTACGAGTGAGGGCACGTGGCCGTTCGAATTGACTACGTCCTCAAGGAGACGGGGACCAACCTCGTCCGCAACCTGACCCTGACGTTCGCCGCGGTGCTCACCGTGGCGGTGTCGCTCGCCATGGTCGCCGCCAGCTACCTGATCGGCGCCGGCATCAACAACAGCTTCCTGGGCCTGCGCTCGGACGTCGACCTGTTCGTCTACATGAACCCCGCAGCCACCGCCGAGCAGATCCAGGCCATGGAGAAGACGCTCGACGGCAGCCCGCAGGTCAACGAGTTCGACTTCTACGACAGCGCCCGCTCGTTCGACGAGTTCAAGCGCCTGTTCCGCGACCAGCCCGACCTGATCAACACGATCAAGCCCGAGGACCTGCCGCAGAGCTTCCGGATCAAGCCCAAGTCGACCGACGCCGAGGTCGTGTCCTCGCTCGGCGACACCCTGCAGGCCAAGGAGGGCGTGCTGCGCGTCGAGTACGCCGCCGAGTACGCCAAGCGCATGCAGACGTCGGTGCGCACCCTCAACACGTGGGTGCTGATCGTGGGTGCGGTGCTGATCGCCGCGTCGGTGCTGCTGATCTTCAACACCATCCGCACGGCCGTGTTCGCTCGCCGTCGTGAGATCGAGGTCATGCGCCTGGTCGGTGCCAGCAACTGGTTCATCCGATTGCCCTTCATCGTCGAGGGGCTGGTCCACGGCCTGCTCGGCGCGTTCCTGGCCGCCATCGGTGCGTGGGGCTTCGACCAGCTCTGGAAGCGCAACTTCGTCGACCAGGTCGGCTTCGAGCTCCTCAACCAGATCCGGTGGGACTCGGGGCAGCTCTGGGCGTCGATCGCGATCATCTTCGTGGTGGGGGCCATCACGGGCGCGGTCGGCTCGGGCATCGCCGTGAGCCGGTTCCTGAAGGTCTGACGGGCCGAGAGATCCGACGGCCCGTCGGGCCGCGCGAACCGGGGGGGTTCACAGGTGGGGGACGAGGACTACCGAACGATCCGCTACGACGTGGACGACGGCATCGCCACGCTGACGTTGCACCGACCGGACCACATGAACGCCTTCACGGTGCGCATGTGCCTGGAGATGCTCGACGCCTTCGACCGGGTCGACGCGGATCCGGCGGTGCGTGCGGTCATCGTCACCGGCACGGGGCGGGCGTTCTGCGCGGGAGCGGACCTGGGCGCCGGCGCCGACGTGTTCGACCCCGCCGGCTCGGCGGCGGCCGAGACGTCGCAGGAGCTGGCGGCCGACGCACGGCCTGCCGGCGACTCGGCCGAGGTGCCCGAGCTGTCGCCGGGGGACCGGGCGATGCAACGCCCGATCGACCCGCGGCGCGACTTCGGCGGCCTGCTCACCCTGCGCATCTTCGAGGTGACCAAGCCGGTGATCGCGGCGATCAACGGGCCGGCCGTGGGCATCGGCGCCACCATGACGTTGCCGATGGACATCCGCCTGGCCTCGGGAGGCGCCAGGTTCGGCTTCGTGTTCGCGGCGCGGGGCATCGTGCCAGAGGCGTGCTCCAGCTGGTTCCTGCCCCGGCTGGTCGGCATCCAACAGGCGCTCGAGTGGTGCTACACGGCCAAGGTCTTCCCGGCCGCCGAGGCGCACCACGCCGGGCTGGTCCGCTCGCTGCACGAGCCCGACGAGCTGCTGCCCGCGGCGAGGGAGCTGGCGCAGCAGATCGCGTCGTCCTCCGCACCGGTGTCGGTCGCGCTGACCCGCCAGCTGATGTGGAAGGGCCTGGTGGCGGACCACCCCATGGAGGCGCACCGGCGCGACTCGCCCGGCGTCACCACCACCGGCGCCGGCGCGGATGCCCGCGAGGGCATCACCGCGTTCTTCGAGAAGCGCCCGCCCGAGTGGCGACAGGAGGTCCCCGGCGATCTCCCCGACTGGTTCCCCTGGTGGGACCAGCCCACCTTCGACGGCGACTGACGACGACGCCGCCCCCCGGTTCTCGG
>JAEZAI010000079.1 GCA_023427825.1 Actinomycetes bacterium | reverse complement strand
TCGCGCAGGAGCAGGTCGAGGAGATGCTCCCCCTCCCCGCGGACTTCTGCGGCGACGGCGAGCTGTTCATGCTCCGGGTCCGCGGCGACTCCATGATCGACGCCGGCATCCTGGACGGCGACTTCGTGGTCGCCCGCGTGCAGGACAAGGTCAGCAACGGCGACATCGTCGTCGCGGGCATCCCGGGGGAGGAGGCCACGGTCAAGACCTTCACCCGGTCGGGCTCCAAGGTCACGCTCCTGCCGGCCAACGAGCGGCTGTCGCCCATGGAGTTCGCCGCCGACGAGGTGTCGGTGTTCGGGCGGGTCGTCACCGTCCTCCGCAAGCTCTGACCGGTTCGCGGTGAGCCAGCCGTCCGAGGTGGTCCGTCAGTTGGCGTGCAGGGCCTCGTTGAGGCCCTCGGCCCACGTCCCCTCACGGGGCAGGACCTCGACGGTCCCGGTCACCGAGTTGCGGCGGAACAGCAGGTCGGGAGCGCCGCTCAGCTCCTTGGCCTTGCGCCGGGACCCGTCGGGCAACGTGACCACGGTCCCCGCCGTGACGTACAGGCCCGCCTCGACGATGCAGCCGTTCCCCAGGGAGATGCCGATGCCGGCGTTCGCGCCGATCAGGCAACGCTCCCCCACCGAGATGACCTCCTTGCCGCCGCCGGACAGCGTGCCCATGATCGAGGCGCCGCCGCCCACGTCGCTGTCGGCGCCGACCACGACGCCGGCCGAGATGCGGCCCTCGACCATGCTCGAGCCGAGGGTGCCGGCGTTGAAGTTCACGAACCCCTCGTGCATGACGGTGGTGCCCTCGGCGAGGTGCGCACCCAGCCGCACCCGCTCGGCGTCCGCGATCCGCACACCCGACGGCACGACGTAGTCGATCATCCGCGGGAACTTGTCCACGCTCGTGACTCCCAGCACCCCGCCGGCGCTGCGCACCGCACGCTGGGCGAGCGGGAACGACGCCACGTCGCACGGCCCGAGCGTGGTCCACACCACGTTGGCGAGCAGGCCGAACTGGCCCTCCAGGCTCACGCCGTGCGGAGCGACCCGGCGCGACGACAGGAGGTGCAACCGGAGGTACACGTCGCTCGCGTCCACCGGCGGGGCGTCCAGCGCGGCGATCGAGGTGAGCACCACCTGCTTGTGCACCGGCAGCGCGTTCGGCCGCTCCGGCAGGCCGGCCAGCCCGTCGAGCACGGCCAGGTTCGGGTGCTGGTCGAGGGCGTCGCGGTGGACCTGGGAGCGGGCGAGGACCTCGTCGACATGTTCGGGCTCGAGCCGGACCGTGCCGGACGGAGCGCCCGTGCCGCACACGTCGTGCACGAGGGCGGCGAAGCCCGCGTTCTCGCCCAGGTTCAGCGCGGGGAACCACGTGTCGAGCACCGAGCCGTCGGCGTCGGCGATCGAGGCGACGCCCAGCCCGAACGCGGCCGGCTCGGTGAACTCGGGGCGCTGGCGGGCGGCGGCCACGAGGGCCGTGAACTCCTCGACGGTGGTCGGCCGGGGCTGGTCGGTCACTGGATGCTGCTCCTTGTGGGGATCGAGTCGTTGTGGGTTCGAGCCGCGGGGACGGTCGAGCTGGGTTCTCTGGTCGGGATCGCGACAAGCGTCGTCGCGGTGCTCCCCTATATCCCGTTGGTGAGGAGGTCGTCGAGCGCGGCGTACGTGCGCTCCAAGCTGCCACGCTCCACCCGCTCCTCGACGGTGTGGGCGAGCGTGGCCTGCCCTGGACCCAGGTTGATGGCCGGCACGCCCCACTGCGTGAAGCGGGCGACGTCGGTCCAGCCGAGCTTGGAGCGCACCTCGAGGTCGTGACGGCCGATGAGTGCCGAGACGACGGGGTGCTCGAGCGCCGGCCACGCCGCGGGCGAGCGGTCGAGCACCTCGACGGTGTCGTCATCCTCCACCACGGCGGACAGCACCTCTCGCACGTGCGCCTCGGCCTGGTCGAGGTCGCGGTCGGGGGCGAAGCGGTGCACGACGTCGACGGTGGCCAGGTCGGGCACCACGTTGCCGGCGACGCCGCCCTCGACGTGGGTGGCCAGGAGCGCCTCGTGGAACTGGCAGCCCAGGATCAGCGGCTGGCGCGGCTCGTAGGCGTCGAGGATCGCGAGCAGCTTCCCGAGGCGATGGATGGCGTTGCGACCCATCCACGCACGGGCGGCGTGGGCCCTGGCACCGCGCAGCGTGACCCGCAGCCGCAGCACGCCCTGGCACCCCGCCTCGACCGACCCGTCCGTCGGCTCGCCGAGGACGGCCACGTCGCCGGCCAGGAGGTCGGGTCGCTCGCGCTCGAGCTCCAGCAGCCCCGACTCGGATGCCGCCACCTCCTCGCGGGCGTAGAAGACGTAGGTCACGTCCACGGCCGGCTCGGCGTGGCGGCGGGCCAGCTCGAGCATGACGGCCAGGCCGCCCTTCATGTCGGCGGACCCGAGACCCCACAGCACGTCGCCGTCGACCCGGGGCACCTCGTTGCCGTTGGCCGGCACGGTGTCGGTGTGGCCGCCCAGGACCAGGCGCAGCGGACGGCCGAGCTGCGTGCGGGCGACCACGTTGTCGCCGATCCGGTCGACCACCAGGTGCGGATGGGCGCGCAGCTCCTCCTCGACCAGG
>JAEZAI010000060.1 GCA_023427825.1 Actinomycetes bacterium | reverse complement strand
GTCTTGAGGACCGCGTGCTCCCACGTCCGCTGGCAGCTGCCGCCCATGACCAGCAGGTCGCCGTGGCCGACGGTGAACGCCAGCTGCGCGCCGCCGCCCTTGGGTCGCAGGCTCAGCCGGCGGGGCGACCCGAACGACACGATCGCGACCATGGTGTCCTGCGTGGAGGCCCGGCCGTTGCGGTCGCCGTGCCAGGCCACGCTGTCGTTGCCGTCCCGGTAGAGGCACATGCCGGCGCTGGTGAACGGCTCGCCGAGCTCGTCGGCGTAGTGGCGGCTCAACGCATCGCGCAGGCCCACCAGCGCCGGATCGGGCAGCTGCTCGCCGGTGCGGTAGAAGCGCACGAGTCGCGGCACGTCGAGCATGCGGTCGTACATGCGCCGGCGCTCCGACTGCCACGGCACTGCGTCCACCAGCCGCAGGAACAGCTCGTCGGACCCGCGCACCCAGTCGGGCCGCAGGTCCACCCATGCGCCGTCGCCCAGCTCGGTGCGGTGGACCCGGTCGCCGAGCCCGCCGATGCGGACCCCACCGATCTGAACTCCGCTGATCCGAGCGTCACCGACCGCCGGGTCGTGGTCGTCGGCCGGCACCTGGTCGAGCAGCGATCCCTGGAACGCCTGCACGCCCGGAACGTACCACGCCTGTCGAACAGGCGTTCGACAGGCGTGGGTGGATCTCCGATGCCGGGCCGCTCAGTCCCGGAGCCGCTCGGTACCGTCCGTCAGTAGCGCAGGCCCGGGGCCCGGGTGAAGAAGACGTCGGTCGCGAGCTGCTGGCCCAACTTCGTGGCGTCCCAGCGCTTGCCGTTGTTCGAGATCGTCGGGCCGTCCGCCCAGCCCTTCATCAGGATGATGTTATCGGCGACGGCTCGGATGATCTGGCCCGTGACGTGGTCGGCCTCGTCCGAGGCGAGCCAGGCGACCAGCGGCGACGACACCGCCGGGTCCATGCGGTTCCACTCGTCCTCGGGGATCTCGTCGGCCTCGATGACGGCGGGGGCGTTGGGCATGGTGCCCGTGATGCGGGTGGCGGCGGCAGGGCCGACGGCGTTCACGGTCACGCCCATCTTGTAGAGCTCCAGGCTCAGCGTCTGCGTGAGGCTGGCGATCGCGGCCTTGGCCGGCGCGTAGTTGGACTGGCCGAAGTTGCCGGTCAGGCCGGCACCCGAGACGGTGTTGATGATGCGGCCGTCGACCTTCTGGCCGGTCTCCTTGTTGAGCGCACGCCAGTGGAGCGCCGCGTGCTTGCACGGGATCCAGGTGCCGCGGAGGTGCACCTTGAGCACCGCGTCGAAGTCCTCGACCGACATGTTGAAGATCGAGCCGTCCCGGACGATGCCGGCGTTGTTGACGAGGATGTCGAGGCGTCCGAACTGGTCGACGGCCTGGGCGATCATCTCGCCGGCCTGGTCGAAGTCGGACACGTCCGCGTAGTTGGACGCGGCCGTCCCGCCGCGGTCCTCGATGATCTTGACCGTGAGGTCGGCGTCGCGACCGGTGCCCTCGCCGGTGACCGAGCCGCCCAGGTCGTTGACGACGACGGTGGCGCCGTGCCTGGCCAGCTCCATGGCGTGGCCCCGGCCGATGCCGTGCCCCGCTCCGGTGACGATCGCGACCTTGCCGTCCAGCATGCCCATGGTGGGTGACTCCCCCGGTTGAGCGGCCCTCCCGGGGCCGGTGGTCCTCTGCGTCCCGTTCCTGACGGGTCGTCAGATGTTAGGGGGAGCCACCCTCGGGCACCCAAACCGCTCAGGGCTCCTGCTCGACCCCCTGCGCCTCGGTCTCGCCGGTCTGGGTCGCGTCGCCGCCGGTGGCGAGCTGCCAGACGATCGCACCGAGCGCACCGCCCACGATCGGGGCCACGATGAACAGCCAGAGCTGGCTCAGCGCGGTGCCACGCTCGAACAGCGCCGGACCGAGCGAGCGGGCCGGGTTCACGCTGGTGTTGGTGATCGGGATGCTGATCAGGTGGATCAACGCCAGCATCAGGCCGATGCCGAGCGCGGCCTGCGCCTTGGACGCCGCCTTGGTGGTGACGCCCAGGATCACGACCAGGAACAGCGCCGTGAGGACGACCTCGGCGATGAACGCCGCCGGCAGGTCGTAGAAGATGCGGCCGTTCTCCTGCCCGTAGGCGTTGGAGGCGAACGACCCCTGTGTGATCTCGAACCCTCCGGGCCTGCCGGCCTGGATCGCCCACAGCACCGCCACCGCGGCGATCGCGCCGATGCACTGCGTGACGATGTAGATCGGGGTGTCCTTCCACGCGAAGCGCTTGGCCGTGGCCAGACCGATGGTCACCGCGGGGTTGAAGTGGCCGCCCGAGACGTGGCCGAGCCCGTAGGCGCCGCACACCACGGTGAGGCCGAACGCCAGGCTGACGCCCAGGTAGCCGATGCCGTTGTTGACGACGCCCGCGGCGGGCAGCTCCACCCCGCCGACGCCGAGCACGTCCCTCGTGGTGCCGAGCGCGGCAGCGGCGAAGATCGCCGAGCCGCAGCCCCCGAACACTAGGAGGAAGGTGCCGAGGAACTCCGCACCCACCTTCTTGCCGATGTGGTCGTCCACTGGTCCCCCCTGTCCGCCGACCACCGTCGCCGGCAGCGGCATCGTCGGCCCTGACCCAGCCCTCGCGACGCTAGCTGTGCGCCCACCGCGCGGGCCGGATGACCGCGTCGGGTCCCCCACGACGCCTCGGTAGCGTCGAGCGGATGAGCGGACCCGGCGGGCCGCCCCCGGCGGGCCGCCCCCCCCCCCCCCGCCCCCCCCCCC
>JAEZAI010000055.1 GCA_023427825.1 Actinomycetes bacterium | reverse complement strand
CTGTTCCACCTTCTCGACGCTGCAGCGTCGAGAAGGTGGAACGGAACGGGCCCTGGGTCAGCTGGCGGCGGCGAGGCCGACCGCGATCTCGATGATCTGGTCCTCCTGGCCACCGACGAGCCGGCGCTCGCCGCACTCCAGCAGGATGTCGGCGCCGGACACGCCGTAGCGCTCCGCGGCCCGGTAGGCGTGGCGGAGGAACGAGGAGTACACGCCGGCGTAGCCCATGATCAGCGCCAGCCGGTCGAGCGCGGCCTCGCCGTCCATCGCCGGTCGCACGACGTCCTCGGCCACGTCGAACATGGCGAGCACGTCGATCCCGGTGCGGATGCCGAGCTTCTCGCACACCGCGGCCAGCGCCTCGCACGGCGTGTTGCCGGCGCCGGCGCCGAAGCGTCGGGTCGAGCCGTCGATCTGGGGCGCGCCGGCCCGGACGGCGCAGATCGAGTTGGCCACGCCCAGGCCGAGGTTCTCGTGGCCGTGGAAGCCGACCTGCGCGTCGCCGCCCACCTCGGCGACGAGCGCCGCGACGCGGTCGGACACGTCCTCCAGGATCATCGCCCCGGCCGAGTCGACCACGTAGACGCACTGGCAGCCGGCGTCGACCATGATCCGGCCCTGCGCGGCCAGCACCTCGGGCGGCTGCGAGTGCGCCATCATCAGGAACCCGACGGTCTCGAGCCCGACCTCGCGCGCCAGGCCGAAGTGCTGGTTGGCGATGTCGGCCTCGGTGCAGTGGGTCGCGATGCGGATCACCGACACGCCGAGGTCGGCGGCCGCCGTGATGTCGTCCTTGGTGCCGAGGCCCGGGAGCATCAGCGCGGCGATCCTGGCCCGCTCCGCGCTCTCGACCGCGGCGGCGATCAGCACGCGCTCGTCGGTGTGGCTGAACCCGTAGTTGAACGACGAGCCGCCCAGGCCGTCGCCGTGGGTGACCTCGATCACGGGCATGCCGGCGCGGTCGAGTCCGGTCACGATGTCGCGCACCATCTGCTCGGTGAACTGGTGCGACTTGGCGTGGGACCCGTCCCGGAGCGCCGAGTCGGTCATGCGGATGTCGAGCTCGTCGGAGAAGGGCATCAGGAGTGGACCTCCGTGCGGGAGAGGTGGCGGGCGATCTCCTCGCCGACCTTCGTGGCCGCTGCGGTCATGATGTCGAGGTTGCCCGAGTACGGCGGCAGGTAGTCACCGGCACCCTCCACCTCGATGAAGATCGCCACGCGGGCCGGCCGGCCCGGGACGGCCTCGTCGAACTGAGGACGCTGCCGCAGGCGGTAGCCGGGCACGTACTCCTGCACCTCGGAGATCACCTTGTCGATCGACGCCTCGATGGCGGCCTGGGCGGCGTCGTCGGGGATCTGGCAGAAGATCGTGTCGCGCATGATCAGCGGCGGCTCGGCCGGGTTCAGGATGATGATCGCCTTGCCCCGTTCGGCTCCGCCGAGCACCTCGACCGCGGACGACGTGGTGCGGGTGAACTCGTCGATGTTGGCCCGGGTCCCCGGACCGGCCGACACCGACGCGACGGTCGCGACGATCTCTGCGTAGGGCACGTCGACCACGCGCGACACCGCCGAGACCATGGGGATCGTGGCCTGGCCGCCGCAGGTGACCATGTTGACGTTGGGCACGTCCAGGTGCTCGGTCAGGTTGACCACCGGGATCACGTACGGGCCCACTGCGGCGGGGGTGAGGTCGACCGCGCGGATGCCCGCCTCCTGGTAGCGCGGCGCGTTGCTGACGTGGGCGTAGGCCGACGTCGCCTCGAAGACGATGTCGGGCAGCTCCGACTGCTCGAAGATCCAGTCGACGCCGTCCGACACCGGCTCGACGCCGTGCTCGCGGGCCAGCGCCAGGCCCTCGCTCCGGGGGTCGATGCCGATGACCGCGCGGAGGTCCAGGTGCTCGGACCGCAGCAGCTTGAACATCAGGTCGGTGCCGATGTTGCCCGATCCCACGATCACGGCCGATGACGTCATGGGCCCATCGTCGCCGATCCGCCCCCGCCCGGAGAGGGCCACGTTCCGTTCGGCGAGACGGCTCCCGGGGGCGCCCGGAGGGCCGATGGTACGGTCCGCGCGGATGGGTGTTCGATCACTGGGCTACCTGCGACTGGCCGCTCCCGACGTGGGGGCGTGGCGCACGTTCGCCGGCGACTTCCTGGGCATGATGCCGGTCGAGGGCCGTGACCCGGAGTCGGCCTACTTCCGGATCGACGACTTCCCGGCGCGCCTGGTCGTGTCGCCGGGCGCCGAGGCCCGGGCCACCGCGATCGGCTTCGAGGTGATGGACCGGCGGGAGCTCGCCGAGCTGGCAGAGGCCGTGGCCGCCGAGGGGATCGAGGTGACGCCGGGGACGCGGGACGAGTGCAAGGAACGGCGCGTCACCGGCATGATCCGCTTCGACGATCCGGGCGGCAACCCGATCGAGCTGTTCTACGGGCCGCTGCTCGAGCACTCGCCGCCGCGCACGCCCGACGTGTCGGGCTTCGTCACCGGCGACATGGGCATGGGCCACGTGATCGTCACCGCGCAGGACGGTGAGAAGGCCTACGACTTCTACACGCGGGTCCTCGGCTTCATCGAGCGCAACACCATGGCGCGCGGGCGCGTCGTGTTCATGGGGTGCAACCCGCGGCACCACACGCTGGGCATCGCCACCCAGGACGGTCCGGGCCGCCTGCTCCACCTGATGCTCGAGGTGGCCACGCTCGACGACGTGGGGCTGGCGCTCGACCGCGCGCACCGCATGGACGTGCCCATGATGCACACGCTCGGCAAGCACACGAACGACCGCATGGTGTCGTTCTACGTGTACTCGCCCGAGGACTACGCCATCGAGTACGGCTGGAACGGGCTCCGCGTCGAGGAGCCGGTGCCGACCTACGAGATCACCGCCGGCGCGTTCTGGGGCCATCGCTTCAGCCCGCCGCCCCAGCGATGAGCACGGCCGCGGGCCCGGGTCCCGTGACCGTGGGGGAGGCGCACGAGGCGGCCGCCCGTCGGCTGGTGGACGCTTCGGCCTCGCGCACGCCGTGCGAACCGATCCGGGACCTGCTCCGCGACGGCACGATCGACGACGCCTACGCGGTCGCGCAGCGGTCGCTCGAGCTCAGCCGGTCGGGCATCCGGCGCGTCGGGCGCAAGATCGGGCTCACCTCCGCCGCTGTGCAGCAGCAGATGGGCGTCGACACCCCCGACTTCGGCGTGCTCCTGGCGGACATGTCCTTCGGCGACTCCGAGCCGATCCCGTCCGACCGCCTGCTGCAGCCGCGCGTCGAGGCCGAGGTGGCGTTCGTGCTCGGGAGCGACCTCCCCGACCGTCCCGTCGTCACGAGCGACGTGCTCCTGGCCACCGAGTTCATCGTGGCGTCGATCGAGGTCGTCGACAGCCGCATCCGCGACTGGGACATCTCGATCGTCGACACGGTCGCGGACAACGCGTCGTCGGGCCTGTTCGTGCTCGGCGGGTCGCCGCGCCGGCTCACCGACGTGGACGACGTGCGCTCGATCGAGATGGAGCTCACCTGCGAGGGTGCGGTCATCAGCTCCGGCACCGGCGCCGCGTGCCTGGGTCATCCGGTGAACGCCGTCGTCTGGCTGGCCAACGCCGTCGCGGCGCGGGGCGCCCCGCTGCGGGCGGGCGAGGTGATCCTGTCGGGATCGCTGGGCCCACTCGCGCCGGCCGAGCCGGGGAAGGCCTACGAGGCGAGCTTCCGCGGACTGGGGACGGTGCGGGCTCAGTTCGCCGCGTGAACCGCTGATCTCGGAGCGAACCTGGAGTTCCAGATGCTCGTCGCGGTGTTCTGCACCATCGTCGTCAGGACGTCCCAGTCGATCCGCCCGATCGGCCCGGTGACCGACACCGCCCCGATCGCACGACCCGAGTTGCGGATGGGGGCCGCC
>JAEZAI010000003.1 GCA_023427825.1 Actinomycetes bacterium | reverse complement strand
ATCGTCGGTCCTCCTGTCGCTCGGTCTCGCTCGATCACGTGTCGGGGCAGCCGTCGGGCGCCGGTTCGCCGTCGAGTCGTGCCTGCAGCCAGGACTCGATCGTGTCCTGTGCCGCCTCCATGGTCTTCATGTCGTGGCCGCCGCCGGGCACCACCTCGAGCTCCACGACCTGGCCGGCGTCGCACATGGACTCGAACAGCGCCTGGGTGCGGGCCGGGCTCACGACGATGTCCTTGTCGCCCTGCACGAGCAGCACCGGTGCGTCGGCCGCGACCCGGCCCGGGCTGTTGGCCTGGCTGACCTTCCGTCCGAGGTCCGTGGTCAGCGGGTCGACCGTCCAGTACCCGTCGGTGGGCATGGCGGCGATCTGGGCCGTCAGGTCCCCGAGGCACCGCACCTTCATCTGCTCGGCCAGCTCGACCAGGGCCGGTGTGGCGTAGTCCTCGGGGCGGATCTCGGGGTGGTCGACGGCCATGCCGTAGATCGCCATGGCCTTCACGGCGTTGATCGTGAGCGGCACATCGCCCGGGTACGTCTGGTCCAGGTTCGATCCGGGCGCCATGGCGACCGTGCCGACCAGGTCGAGCTCGGGCGCGTAGTCGGGGGCGAGCTCGCCGGCGAACAGCACGGCGTGGCCGCCCTGGGAGGTGCCGACCGTGGTCCACTCGTCGGAGGCCTCCACGTCGGGCAGCTGACGGGCCGCCCGCACGATGTCGATCACGCTGTGCCCCTCGGCCTCACCGGAGAGGTACGCGTGCACCTGGCCGTTCGGGCCGAGGCCCACGTAGTCGGACGCGACCAGGATGCCGTCGGTGCCGAAGGCGGGGATCCCGCCGCCGTCCCGGCTGGGAGCGCACGCCGGCGCCAGGCCGACCGTGCCGTGACCCCACGAGAGCGTGGGCCAGCCGCCCTCGGGCGCCTCGCCGGTGGGCACCGACACGAGCCCGGTGACGGCCGCGTCCCGGTCCATGGCGTCGCGCGAGTGGTACATGACCCGGTAGCGGACTCGATCGGTGACGTCGGGCGTGTCGATGCGCTCGTAGCGGACGAGCTCGCCCGGCTCGCCCTCTGGCAGCGGATCGGGCACGTCGTAGAAGTCGCCCGGGCCGGCGAACGGGGCGATCGACGACGTGGTCGTGGACGCCTCGGTCGACGACTCCTCCGCGGAGGTCGGGGCCGAGCCCGACTCGTCCGACGAGCAGCCGGCCAGGACCGCTGCCAGCAACGCCACCGCAGCCGCGCCGCCGACGACGGCGCGTCGCACGGTGTGGTGGACCACGTTGGAACGCCGCGACCCGGTCATCCGATCCCCCTTCCGTCGGCGACCACGGCCCCGACGCACGCACGGCCCCCGACCGCGTCGGATGGCACCGTACCCGGGCCGGTGGCTCCCGGCGCGCCGCCTGCGACGCAGCACCGGCGGACGGACGGCGGGGAGCCGACGCCGGGCGGATCAGCCCCGGAACTCGATGCGCTTGTGCGTGCCGTCGCAGAACGGCTTGTTGCCCGATCCGCCGCAGCGGCACAGGAACGTCGTCTCGTCCACGGAGAGGACGGTGCCCGCGCCGTCCACCACCTCGACCCGGCCGACGACCGCGAGCGGACCGTTGGGCTTGACGTTCACCCGGACGGCGGTGCCGTCGGCGCTGACCGCGTCCTCGTCGTCGCGAGCGGCACCCGGTCCCGGGGCGACGCCGTCGGTGCGCGTGTAGGTGAGCGCGCGGCTCGGGCAGCCGTCGACGGACGCCGCGATCTCATCCGCCGGTGCTGCGTCGGCCCTGATCCACGGTCGGGCGTCGCGGTCGAAGACCGCGGGCAGCGACGTGACGCAGTGCAAGGAGTGGATGCAGCGCTGCGAGCGCCAGTGCACCGTGATGCCATCGGCGCGGTAGTCCTTCGCCGCCATCGGTCCTCCTGTCGTCCCGGTCCCCGCCGGCGGGGTCACGGCTCCCAGAATGCCGCAGCGAGGTCCACCCGACCGGACGGCCGCAGCGGGGTCCCCTCGGCACGGTGGTGCACCACCGCCTCGGCCGCCAGGTGCGCCGGCAGCGACCCGTCGGCCCGCACGACCCGCCACCAGGTGACCGCGCCGCCGTCCCGGGCCATGACCGCACCGACCTGGCGCGGTCCGGTGCCCACCACGTCGGCGATCGCGCCGTAGGTCGTGACCCGACCGGTCGGCACCAGGTCGACGACCTCGAGGACGGCCTCGGACAGCGCGTCGGCGGCCGGCGCTGCGATCAGAGCGCCCCGGACTCGATCATGTTGTCGAGCTCCTCGGGCGTCATCAGCACGTCGCGGGCCTTGGAGCCCTCGGACGGGCCGACCACGCCGCGCTCCTCGAGCAGGTCCATGAGCCGACCGGCGCGGGCGAAGCCCACCTTGAGCTTGCGCTGCAGCATGGACGTGGAGCCGAGCTGGCTGCGCACGACCAGCTCCATGGCCTGCGTGAGCAGCTCGTCGTCGTCCCCACCGGTGGTGCCGCCGCCGCCGGGACCGCCGGAGTCCTCGCTCCCCTGCACGTCGGACACGTACTGCGACTCCACGTCGGGCGCCTGGCGTCGCCACGACGACACGATCGCGTGGACCTCGGACTCCTCGACCCATGCGCCCTGGATGCGCTCCGGAGCGCTGGAGCCGCCCTCGAGCAGGAGCATGTCGCCCCGGCCGACGAGACGTTCGGCGCCACCCTGGTCGAGGATGACCTTGGAGTCGGTGGCCGACGCCACGGCGAAGGCCAGGCGGGCCGGCACGTTGGCCTTGATCACGCCGGTGATCACGTTGACCGACGGGCGCTGCGTGGCGATGACGAGGTGGAGGCCGACGGCACGGGCCATCTGCGCGATGCGGCAGATCGACTCCTCGACATCCCGCGGCGCCACCATCATCAGGTCGGCGAGCTCGTCGACGACGATCAGGATGAACGGCAGGCGCTCGTAGGTGCGCTCCTCGCCCGGCTCGGCCTGCAGCTCGCCCTTGTCGAACTTGGCGTTGTAGCCGGTGATGTCCCGGACCCCGACCTCGGACAGGAGGTCGTAGCGACGCTCCATCTCCTTGACCGCCCAGTTGAGGGCGTTGGCGGCCTTCTTGGGGTTGGCGACCACCTGGGTGAGCAGGTGCGGGATGCGGTTGTACTGCGTGAGCTCGACCCGCTTGGGGTCGATCAGGATCATCCGGACCTGCTCGGGGGTGGCCCGCATCATGACCGAGGTGATGATCGAGTTGATGCAGCTCGACTTGCCCGCACCGGTCTGGCCGGCGATCAGCAGGTGGGGCATGGTCGCCAGGTTCATCAGCTTGGCCGTGCCGTTGATGTCCCGGCCGACCGCCACCTGCAGGGGGTGCGTGGCCCGGCGGGCCTCCTCGGAGGTGAGGATGTCGCCCAGGTTCACGACCACGCGGTCGGCGTTGGGGACCTCCACGCCGATCGCCTGGCGACCCGGGATGGGCGCCAGGATGCGGACGTCGGGCGACGCCATGGCGTAGGCGATGTCCTTGTGGAGCGACGTCACGCGGGCGACCTTCACGCCGGTGCCGAGCTCGAGCTCGTAGCGGGTGACGGTGGGGCCGACGGTCATGCCGACGATCCGGGTCTGGACGCCGTGCTCGGCCAGCGCCGAGACGAGGACCTGGGCCCGGGCCTCGACGGCCTTGGTGTC
>JAEZAI010000595.1 GCA_023427825.1 Actinomycetes bacterium | reverse complement strand
GCGCCTCCTGCTCGGACAGCGTGGTGAGCGACCGCCAGTCGGCCATGCCCAGGTACTCGGCCTCGGTCAGGCTGTCGGGATCGGAGGTGGTCCGTGTGTCCAGGCACACCGGGCACTGGTTGACCTCCGCGATCCGGATCCGGGCCGCCTCCCGCACCCGGGTCGGCAGGGCGGTGTCGGTGTAGACGGCGCCGCTGAAGCGGCCCGCTGCCTTCCCCATCTTGGGGCTGAGCGCGTAGAGGCGCAGCAGCTCGTCGCCGTCACCCTCCGGAAGGTCGACCTTCGCCATCTGAGCCCCCTGATGTGCTCGTACCGCTCGTCCGGTACCGCTTGTTCCGTACCGCTCGGTGCCGCTCGGTGCGGCGTCCCCGGCGAGCGGCGATCACGCTCCAGCCTACGATCGCCGGGATGTCGGCGCCGACGCCCGAAGTTCCCGTGACCGATCCGGAGCCGTATCCGCCCGAGCGGCACCTCGTGCGCGACCTGCGGTTCGAGCTCGAGGACGTGGGACCCGACACGGCCCGTGCCCACCTGCCGATCACTCCCGAGCTGTGCCGTGGGACCGTGCTCGATCCCGGGCCGCTGCTCGTGGTGACCGACGTGCTGGCCGGTCTGCTCGTCGGTCGCGTCATCGCGCCCGATTGGATGGCGACGGCCCAGCTGGCGCTGCACCTCGTCGACCCTCCGGGGGCGGGCGACCCGGCGTGCACCGACGTCGTGGTCGACGCCACGGTCCGTCGAGCCGGCCGGACGACGATCGTGGTCGAGGCGGGGCTGGCGGTCGCCGGCCCCGACGGCACGCCCGCGCGGGGGATCGGCGAGGCCGAGCTGACGTTCGCCCGGCTCCCGCGGCGCGACGGCAACCTGGACATCGGCGACACCCCGGTCGCGTACGGGCAGCGGTTCACGATGTCGCTGCCCGACTCGGGGCTGCGCGGTCCGTACCGCGACCAGATCGGCGTTCGGGTGCTCGATGCCCCCGCCGGGATCGTGGAGCTCGACGTCGTGCCGTTCGTCCGCAACTCCTTCGGCGCGATCAACGGCGGTGTGGTGGCCTCGCTCGCGCACGAGTCGGCGGTCGCGGCCGCCGATGCCGTCCTGGGCGACGTCACGGCCACGGCCGACGTGGCCGTCACCTACCTGTCGCAGGGCAAGGTCGGACCGCTGCGCACGACCGCCCGGGTGCTCCGGGTGGACGGACCGGTGGCGCTGGTCCGGGTGGAGGTCACCGATCCCGGACTGCGCGACGACGACGGGGCGGCCCGGTTGGTGGTCGTCGCGCACGTCCACTGCGTGCGACGCGAGGGCTGAGCGCTCAGCGTCGGGCGGGTCGGCCGACGGACCGCAGGAACAGCGGCGACGGGAACCGCAGCAGGACCCGGTCGCCGTCGAGCCACGTCTCCAGCTCGCCGGCCAGGGTCTCGAGCGCCTCGGTGGCGTCCCGACCCACGTCCTCGAGCAGCACCATGCCCACGGCGCCGTCGTCGCTCTGGTGCCAGCCCCCGACGATCCGGCCGTCCCACCACACCGTGGGCCCGGCGTTGCCCGCCGTGTCGACCAGCTCGGGCGCGTGTCGGCCGAGATACCAGTCGCGCTCCTTCCAGCCCATCGTCGTGGGGTCCAGGCCGGGGAGCAGCGCACCCCACGGGTCAGGCGCCGCGGTGGGTCCGGCGTCGCCGGCCAGGACGAGCGCGGTGCGGTCGTCCTCGAGGGCGACCTCCTCGGCCTCGATCTGCGCCACCGCGGCGCGGACGATGCCCTTGGTGGCGCCGAGCCACCACACCACGTCGGTCTCGGTGGCGGGACCGAAGGCGGCGAGGTAGCGACGGACCAGCTCCGCCCACGCCGTCGGCTCGTCGATCGGGTCCGGGCGCTCGGCCAGCCAGGCCTCGGTCGTCGACCATCGCGGTCGGGACGACTTCCACGAACCGTCGTTGCCGGCGCGGACGATGTCGCCGCCGGCCCACATCCAGGTCAGCACTCGAGGGCCGACCGGAGCCTCGGCCTGCCACTTCTTGCCCACGCCCTGGAGGATGGCTCCCTTCATCGCCGGCGCCTCCGACCGGATCTCGTCCATGGTGAGCGCACGGCCGTCGGCCAGGACGTCCAGGACCTGGCGGCGCGCCTGCCGGATCCACCGGTTCCCGTCGGCGCGGAGGCCGTGTGTCTCGACGTCCTTCACCAGGCGGGCCCGCTCGCGCTCGGCCACGCGCCGGCCGGGACCGGCGAGCGCCGCGCCGACCAGGTCACCTGGCACGATCCAGATCGTCCGGCGCATGGCCATCACGCGGACGAGGTCCCGGTCGACGTACAGCGATCGCTCCAGGTCGGGGACGTGCAGACCCGCTGTGCGGGCGCGGGCGGACAGGAAGATCGTCACCGGATCGGTCGCGTGCAGCGCCACCACCCGACGGGTCGCGACGAGCGGATCGGCGGCACGGTGTCCGGGAGCGATGCCGTGGCGGACGGCGACCCGTCGGCGGCGCTCGGCGTCGTCGATCGACCTCATGTCCGCGGCGCCGGATGGATCGGGTGCTGCACGCCGTCAGGATCGCAGGCCCGGCCCGTGAGCGCCCGCCGGCTGGACGGGCATGACAGACCGGCTCATTTTCGAAACAGCAGCGAAACAGCGGCGTCGTAGCCTGCCGCGCATGGCTGGAACCGGTGTCCGACGGATCGTCCCCCTGACCTTCGGGTGGGAGCACATCCCACTGAGCATCTCCATGCAGGGCGGCGCGTCCGACGTGCGGCTGCGGGAGCCGGTCCCTGGGATCCTCCTGGAGTGCGATGGCGGCTGGCTCCTGCTCGACACCGGGTTCAACACGCCGGTGCTGCTGGACGAGAAGCTGCGGCGCCGGCTCGTCCACATGGGCATCGAGGACGAGCTGGTCGGGAGCGAGGGCGACTCGATCGAGCGGGCGTTCGAGCACGTCGGCATCGATCCGGACGACGTCGCGGTCGTGGCGCTGAGCCACCTGCACTACGACCACGCCGGTGGCGTCCGCTGGTGGGCCGAGCGCGCGCCCATGCACGTCCAGCGGCGGGAGCTGGAGCACTCCCTCTCGCTCGCCGCGCCCGAGCCGGAAGCGCTGTTCCGCATGGACTTCGACGACCATCGGATCGACTGGCGTCTGGCCGACGGGGACGTCGAGATCGCCCCTGGGGTGACGGCCGTGGCGACCTACGGGCACACGGTCGGGCACCAGAGCTTCGTCGTGGACCTCGAGGACGGCTGCGGGTTCGTGTTCGCGTTCGACGCCGCCGATCTGCAGGTGCAGCTGGACCAGGAGATCGCGCCGGGCTCGGTCGCCACGGGCGACGTCGCTGAGGCGGTCGAGGCGATCCGGCGGCTCAAGTCGATCGCGGCTCAGAAGGGCTACCGCGTCATCCCCGGCCACGACCCCGACGTGTGGCCGGCCTTCACCGACGAGCTCGGCGTGGCCGGGCCCGGCCCCGGGGACCCGACCCGGTTCCTTCCGGCGATCGACGACGCGCCCGCCGCGGTCGGCTCCGCCGCGGCCGTGCACGCCGGGCACGGGCACGCCTGAGCTGAGCCGGCCGGGCGGCCCGACGAGCCCCCGGCGATCAGGGGTTCACGACCTCGGCGGTGCAGCCGTTCGGCAGCGTGCCGTCGAACGCGCCGGACATGAACCGCTCCATCGGGGAGCCCGTGAAGGTGAGGTCGGCACTGCTCTTGCCGCTGCCGCCCGCGGAGATCTGGCCGGGGATGGTCAGGTGCCCGGCGGGGCTCGCCGAGCCGTCCTTGCGGTAGAGCGCCAGCTGCAGGTGACCCCGGTCGCCTCCGGCGGGGCAGTAGCCGCTGGTCCTGAGCGAGTCGAACAGCGCCACGCTCATGCAGTCGGCGGCGGCCGGCACCGCCGCGTCGTCGGCGCCCTCGGTCGGCTGGCAGTGGATCACCACGTCGTCCATGCCCTGGCCGATGAGCAGGGGGACCGGCTTGCCGTCGCGCTCGGGCAGCTTGGGGAACGGGTTCACGCCGTCGGGTCCGGGCAGGTTCCAGCGGATCCAGTCGCACCACGCCTGCAGGCCGTCGTCGGTCGTGGTGGCGCACGTGTGGTCCGCGCCGCCCTTGAAGTACTGACCCTCCGAGTAGCCGTCGGGCAGGTTCCAGAGCTCCGGCACGAGCATCTTGTGGACGCCGGCGTTGCGGTAGGGCGCGGCGATGCTCTGGGCGCGTTTGGCGTCGGTCGCCGTGCACAGCGGCACGAGCTGGGCGACGGTCGTCGCCCCCTCGGTGGTGGTGATCGCCGACAGGTCCAGGTCTGCGTGCTCCGGTGGGAAGGCCGGGGTGGCGGCGTCGTCCGACGGCGTGCCGCGGGCGGACAGCACGGCCCACGAACCGAAGATGTAGGAGAACAGCACCGGGCCGATCTGCAGCTCGAGGGCGGGGATCGGCAGGCCGACGATCTCGATCGAGGTGTGCATCTCCCAGTCGGCCAGTCCGTTGCCGGCCTCGATGCGCTGACGGTCGGGCTGGACCACGAAGTTGGACGCCGGGGCCAGCGCGGCCACGCCCGCGAGACGCAGCCTGGCGGCCCCGGGGTTGGGGGCCGCCTCCTGGTAGGTCTCCATCAGCTGGCCGGCCCACAGCGCGGCGTGACCGCCCTGCGAGTGACCCCATGTGATCGTGTCGTACCGGTCGGGGACCGACGAGCCGTAGG
>JAEZAI010000577.1 GCA_023427825.1 Actinomycetes bacterium | reverse complement strand
CCTCGCGGCCGCCGCGCTGCGGGCGGCGGACGACGGCGGGTACGGCTACGTCCGCCGCGACGCCGCCGCGCTGCTCGACCGCATCGGCTGATCGCATGCCGAAAAGCACCCGACGCCCCCGAAGGGGCGCCGGGCAGGCGACCCGGGCGGCGGGAGCCCAGTGGTCGCCGATACCAGGTGGCGGGAACCTGGCGCGGGTCAGTTCAGCACACCCGATAGGGGCTGTCCACGACTTCGCGTGACCGATTGCACACCGTGGGAGCCCGTGCCTCCAGCACGATCGCGACCCCTCCTCGAGCGGCCCTCCGCCCGGTCGGTGCTGCGCTCGGAGGTGGCCGGAGCTCAGCCGCGGGGGCGCGTGCGCCCCTCGGCCCGACGGCGGATGCCGCGCAGCATCTGGCGGCCCATGACGAAGTCGGCCGGCACCAGGACCAGCGTGTACGCGACGGACAGCCATGGCGGACCGAGCCGGCCCCGGGAGCGGAAGTGGAACCGCGTGCGCCCGTCCGGGAGCTCGCTCAGGACGAACACCCACGACCACGTGAGCCACGCGTCGAACCGGTCGCGGAGCTCCGGCGGCAGGTGCGACGTGGAGTGGAGCACGAGGTGGTGTCGGGGTTCGAGCTCGCGGACGACGAAGGAGCACGCGCTCTCGGGCGGCCCGTCGGGCACCGCGTCGCCGACCGCGAGGCCCTGCCACTCCAGCAGGATCGACTCGGCCGAGGGCTGGTTGGCGGGGAACAGCAGCACGTCCACCCACCTCGACGTGTACCAGCCGCCGCGGTGCCATCCCATCTGCACCAGCCACGGCCACACCTGCGCCGGGGACGCGTCGATCGTGACGGCGTGGTCGGTCACGAAGTGGGGTCGACGGACGAGGTCGTCACCGGGAAGCGGCGCGCGTCGCTCCTCCCCCGTCGAGCCCCAGGTCCGGCCGAGCCACTGGAGCGCCGCGTACGCACCGACCGCGGTCGCGGTCGACGCGACTGCGACCCGCGTCCCGACGCGGGTCCTTCGCCTCCCGCCACGATGGTGGACCACCCCGACACCATGCAGGTCCTCGTGCCGTCGGGCAAGGGCGCCCCTGCACTCACCGGCCCGTCGGGTGCGGTGCGCCTCAGCCGGCTCCGGCGACGAACGCGGACGGGCAGAAGTCGTTGAGCACGCAGTCGCCACAGCGGGGCTTGCGGGCCACGCACACCCTCCGACCGTGGAGGATCAGGCGCATGCTGAACGGGCCGCGGTCACGGGCCGGGACCATCGGGTTCAGCACCATCTCCACCTTCACGGCGTCCTTCGCCTCGTTGTCGGACAGCTCGTCGGTCAGCCCCAGTCGCCGGCTCAACCGCAGGACGTGGGTGTCGACGACCAGTCCGGGAAGGTCCATCGCCACGCTGCGGATCAGGTTCGCGGTCTTGCGCCCGACGCCGGGGATCGAGACCAGGTCCGCCATCCGGCTCGGCACCTCGCCGTCGAAGCGCTCAACGAGCGCGCTCGACATGCCGATCAGGCTGCGGGCCTTCGCGCGGAAGAACCCGGTCGAGTGGATGATCTCCTCGAGCTCGGTCGGCTCCGCCTCGGCCAGCTCGAACGGCGTCGGGTAGCGGGCGAACAGGCTCGGCGTCACCAGGTTGACCCGGGCGTCGGTGCTCTGGGCCGACAGGATCGTGGCGGCGAGCAGCTCGTACGCGTTGGTGTGGTCGAGCTCGCAGAGGTCGGTCGGGTACTCGAGCGCCAGCCGCTCGTCGGCCAGACGGGCGCGGCCCTTGGGTGTGCGGGGCCGGGCCATCGGCGCAGGGTAGCTTCCGGGCCATGGCCCCCGACGCGCCGCTCCCCGCCCCCGTCGGGCCCGAGTGGGTGTCGCCCGTGACCCCGGCGATCGACGCCGCCATGCGCGCCGACGGCCGGCGCCTCGACAGGTTGCTGCACCAGATGCGCTGCGAGCTCCCGCTGCCCGCGCCGGTGCTCGACGCCACCACCCCGATCGACGTGCGGCCCTTCCGCCCGGGCGACGAGGACGGCTGGCTCGCCGTCAACAACCGTGCGTTCAGCTGGCACCCCGACCAGGGCGGCTGGGACCGGGCACGCCTGACGGCGCGCCTGGCCGAGCCCTGGGTCCGCACGGACGGGTTCCTGCTCCACGACGGCGCCGACGGCATCGACGGCTTCTGCTGGACGCGCGAGCACCCTGCGTCGGGCGACGACCCGGCCTTGGGCGAGAGCTTCGTGATCGCCGCCGACCCGTCGACCGCCGGCACCGGGCTGGGCCGGTCGCTGACCGTGGCGGGTTTGTCGCACCTCGCCGGACGGGGCCTTCGCGTGGGGATGCTCTACGTCGAGGCGACGAACACGCCGGCGCTCCGGCTCTACGAGCGGCTGGGGTTCGTCGTCCACCACTCCGACGCGGCGTACGCCCACTGATGGCCACCGACGCGACCACTCCGACGCGCTACGACGTCGGACGGGAGGAGCTGGACCGCCTGCTGGAGGGCGAGCCGTCCTATCGCGTGGAGCAGGTGTGGGACGGCCTGTACC
>JAEZAI010000575.1 GCA_023427825.1 Actinomycetes bacterium | reverse complement strand
ATCTACGGCAAAGAGGTCGTAGATCGCGCAACAGAACGTCAGGTCGCGGCGCTGGCGGCCTGCAGCGCGTCGGCCACCTCGCGTGCCGCCCTCGCGAACTCCGGTGAGTGCCGGACGTCGACATCGGTGTCCCGTGGCCGGGTCGAGAACGGCTCGGCCACGTCGAGGACGATGCGGCCCGGGCGCGGTCCCATGACCAGGACGCGGGTGCCCAGGTAGACGGCCTCGTCGACCGAGTGGGTGATGAACAGCACGGTGCGGCCGGTCTCGCGCCAGATGCGGAGCAACTCGTCCTGCAGCCGGTCGCGGGTGATCGCGTCCAGGGCGCCGAACGGCTCGTCCATCAGGATGATGTCGGGGTCGTTGGCCAGCACCCGGGCGATCTGGGCCCGCTGCTGCATGCCGCCCGACAGCTCGTACGGACGGAAGTCCGCCACGTCGGCCAGCCCGACCAGTGCCAGGTGCTCGCGGACGATCGCGTCGCGCTCGGCGCGCTTCACCCGCCGCATCCGGAGCCCGAACCCGACGTTGCCGGCCACGGTGAGCCACGGGTAGAGCGTGGGCTGCTGGAAGACGACGCCCCGCTCGTGAGAGGGAGCACCCACGAGCGAGGCGCCGACCCGGATCTCCCCGTCGGTCGGGCTGACGAACCCGGCGAGGAGGCGGAGCAGCGTCGACTTCCCACACCCCGACGGTCCGACCAGGCACACGAACGAGCCCTGCTCGATCGTGAGGTCGATGTCGTCGAGGACGTCGACGGGCCGTCCGTCGGGACCCGTGAACCGATGGCTGACCGAGCGGACGTGCACCGTCCGGTCGGTCGGATCGGCGGTCGGGGTCCCGACGGACTGCCTCACTTCTCGGCCTTGGCCGCCGCCTCGGCGAACGTGGTCACCACGGCGTCGGTGTAGGTGCTCTCGGGCTGGACCTCGTCGATCTTGCCGAGCTCCTTGTTGAACTCCGCCGAGGCGAACAGGTTCTTCGCCAGGCCGCCACCGAGGTAGTCGGGGCCCACCTGCTCGGAGGCGTTCAGGAAGATGAGGTCGCCGAGCTGGGACTTCGCCTCGTCCTCGGTGATCGACAGCTCGGCCGCGATCGCCTTGGCTGCCGCCGCGGGATCGGACTTGATCAGCTCGACGGCCTTGTCCTGCTGCTCGACCCAGGTGGTCACGGCGTCGGGGTACTTCTCCGCGAACTCGTTGGTGACCACGGCCAGGTCGTAGGTGGTGTGGCCCTTGGCCGACAGCTCGGCGGAGTCCACCAGGACCTTGCCGCCCTCGGACTCGAGCTTGGCCAGGTTGGGGTTCCAGACGTAAGCGCCGTCGATGTCGCCGCGGGTCCACGCCGCGTAGATCTCGTCGGGCGCGGCGTCGATGATGTTCACCGACGACGGGTCGACGCCGGCGTCGTCGAGCGCAGCCAGCAGCGAGAAGTGCGAGGTGGACGCGAACGGCGTCGCCACCGTCTTGCCCTTCAGGTCCTCGAGCGTCGTCACCTTGGACGAGCGCACGACCAGCGCCTCGGCGGCACCGATGACGTCGTGGATCCACGGCACCTGGTACGCCAGCTCCTGCGAGAGGCCCCGGGAGACCGGGCTAGAGCCGGCCAGGCCGATGTCCACCGCTCCGGCGGCGACGGCCTCGTTGACGTCGCCACCGGAGTCGAACTTCTTCCACTCGATCTCGGTGTCGGGCAGGGCCTCCTCGAGCCAGCCCTCGTGCTTGACGACCAGGTCGCCGTTCGGGATCGCCTGGTAGGCGACCGTGATCTTCTCGGGCGCCTCGGCGGCCGCCCGCTCGCTGCCGGAGCCGGACGACGATTCGTCCTTCGAGTCGTGGCCGCACGCAGCGGCGAAGAGCCCGAGGGCCAGGACCGCTGCCACGGCGGCCGCGATCCGGTGTCGAATGGTGCTGCTCACTGTCTCCTCCAAGTGGGGTGGTGGGTGTGCCGTCGGTTGCCGCCGACGGTGTCGGTGCGGGCCCCGGCGCCGCGTGTCGTGGTGCCGGGGTCCCGCCCTTCGTCAGGCTCGACCCTTCCAGGGCACGGCCCGTCGCTCGATCGCCCGGATGATCTGGTCGATGGCGACGGCGCAGAGGCCGATGACGATCACGCAGAGCACGGCGATGTCGGTCTGGTTGAACTTCTTGGTCGACCACGCGAGCCCGCCGATGCCGGGGATCCCGTTGACGGTCTCGGCGGCGACGATCGTGGTGAAGGCGAACCCCACCGCCAGCCGGATCCCCGTGAAGAGCTCGGGCCGCACCGCCGGCACGACGAGGTGGCGCACCACCTGCAGCCGGCTGGCGCCCTGGGAGCGGGCGGCGTCGAACCACTCGGCGCGGATCGACTCGGCGCCCGCCACCACCGACAGCGCGATCGGTGCGACGGCGGCCAGGAACAGCAGCCACACCTTCGAGGTGTCCTCGATGCCGAACCAGATGATCAGCAGGGCGAAGTAGGCGAGGGGCGGCAGGCTGCGCACGAAGTTGAGGAGCGGCTCCGTGGCGGTGCGGATCGGCCGGACCGTCGCCATGGCCAGCCCGATCGGGACCCCGATGACGATGGCGGCGCCTACGCCGAGGACCAGGCGCTTGCCGCTCGCGGCGAGGTGCTCCCAGAGGTAGTGGCCCTCCAGGCCGCGCACGCCGTCGTGCGTGGTGACGGACTCGACGAAGCGCTGCCACACCGACCCGGGGCGGGGGACGATCAGCTCGGGCCAGATCTCCAGGGCCGTCACCGCCCACCAGGCCAGGACGAGGCCGCCGATCGCGGCCACGCGGATGGCCACCCGGCGCCCCGCCGCAGCTCGCGTGCCTCGGCCGCGGGTGCGGTCCGCGGTGCGGCCGGGGTCCGCCCCGGCGGGCACCGGGTCGACGAGCTCGGGTGTGGTGGCGGTCATCCGTCGAGAGGGTCGCCCAGCGGCGGCGAGTACACGTGGACGCTGACCGCCGTACGTTCGGTCCGGTTGCTCAGCGTGTGGCGACCGATCGCCGACAGGGCGGTGGTCACGCCGGCCGGGATGTGGCGGGTCGTCGGGTCGCCGCCGTGGACGTCGGTGGTGTTCTCGGTCAGTTCCCCGGTGACCACGTGGACGACGCCGACCGATCCGGCGTGATCGTGTGGATCGGCGGCGGACGAGGGGCCCCAGGTCATCAACCACACGTCGTACGCGGCGGTGGCGAGCATGCGGGAGCGCTGGACCGAGCGGGCCGGCTCCGCCAGGTGCGTGTCCACCACCGAGCCCAGCCCCGCCGCGATCGCCTGCAGCGCCTCGTCCGAGAGGGGCTCCGCCCGCGAGGCGGGGTGCAGGGCCATCGCCGCCAGGCGGCGGTCCGCGCTCAACGGAGCTCCCCGGGGCGCTGGATCGGTTCGCGATGTCGGGCGAGGGCGGTCATGTCGACGATCGAGGGAACGCCAGAGGCGGTTCCAAGTAAACCTGACTGGAATGGTCAGGTTTTACTCCAGCACGGTGGCCGGTGCAACCGTCTTCCCCCCGCCGCACGGCCGCAACGGCTGGATGGCTCGCCGCCGGCGGTTCGGCCGACTTGCACACATCTGCGGCCCTAGGTTGACCCGGTCCGACGAACGGTCAGCGGAGGTGAGGTTCGGATGGAGTTCGACCTGATGGTGGGCCCGAGCACGTGGGGCGACGCGGCCGACCTCGCCCGGCTGGCCGAGGACGCGGGCTTCTCCGGCATGGTGTTCACCGAGCCCGGTCAGACCCCGTGGATGAGCATCGCCGCCGCGGCGCAGGCCGCGCCCACGCTCGAGTTCTCGACCGGCATCGCGGTGGCGTTCCCGATCAGTCCGATGGTGGCGGCAGGGATCGCGTGGGAGCTCGCCGGCAACACCGGCGGTCGGTTCCGTCTGGGTCTGGGCAGCCAGGTGCGGGCCCACGTCGAGCGTCGCTACAGCGCCGAGTTCGA
>JAEZAI010000549.1 GCA_023427825.1 Actinomycetes bacterium | reverse complement strand
TGCACGCGGAAGGTGCCTCAGCCGTCGATCTGCGAGCGGAGCGACGTCATCCACTCGTCGGCCGCCTGCTGGGCTGCGTCCACGCGGGCCCGTTCGGCGGGGCCGCGCTCGCCGGCCGCCGGGTACGAGCCCAGGAACTTCACGTCGGCCTGCGTGGCGCGCAGTGTGCGCAGGCAGTCGGCCACCACCTCGTCGGCCACATGGCCGTCGAGCTCCAGCAGAAAGCAGTAGTCACCGAGCGAGGTCTTGGTCGGGCGACTGAGGAGCAGCGTCAGGTTGATCGACCGGGCGGCGAACTCCTGGAGGATGGCGAGCAGCGAACCGGGTCGATCGGCGCGCTGGTAGACGACGATCGACGTCTTGTCGTGGCCGGTCGGCGCCGGGATCCCCGACCGGGCCACCACCACGAACCGGGTGCGGTTCTCGGGGTGCGACTCGATGTCGGCCGCTCCGATCTCCAGCCCGTAGACCTCGGCGGCCCGTGCGTTGGCGATGGAGGCGACGGTCGGGTCCGCGAGCTGGGCACAGGTCTCCGCGGCCTCGGCCGTGGAGTTCGCGGTGCGCAGCTCGGCCGCCGGCAGGTTGGCACGGAGCCAGGCGCGGCACTGGGCCGCAGCGACAGGGATCGACAGGACCTGCTTGATCCCGGACAGCGGCGCGCCGGGCTGGACCAGCAGGTGCAGCTGCACGGGCTCGACCAGCTCGCGCTGGATCACCAGGTCCACGTCGAACGCCAGGGTGTCGATGGTCGCGTTGACCGTGCCCTCGATCGCGTTCTCGATCGGCACGACGCCCAGGTCCGAGTCGCCTTCGTTCACCGCGAAGAGCACATCGGCCATGGTGGGCAGCGCGACCAGCTCGCCCGCTGCCAGGTCGGTCTCCCGGCGCAGCGCCTGCTCGGTGAACGTGCCGACCGGACCCAGGAACGCGACGCGACGGGCGTCGGCGGATCGGGTCGGGTTCGGCTGTTCGGACATGGGCCCACGCTACCGGTGGCCCCGGCGGCCGACCCACCGGGAAATGGCGGAGGGCCACTCCGACGAGCTGCGCGGCAGGAGCCGTCCGGAGCGGATCCGCCGGTCGATCTCCGATCGCCCGGTCCTACGATTGCCGCCATGGCCGACGTCGCTGCTCCCACCTCGCACCTGGCTCCCGTCTGGTTCCAGGTGACCGACCTCCAGGTCGCCAGCGGCGAGGGCTGCTGGGTCACCACGGTCGACGGCGACCGGTTCCTGGACTTCACCGCGGGCATCGCCGTGACCTCCACCGGTCACTGCCATCCGCAGGTGGTGGCGGCCATCGCCGAGCAGGCACAGCGCTTCGTCCATGCACAGGTCAACTGCTACCGCCACGACCTCCTCGAGCCGCTCGCGGCGCGACTGGCCGAGCTCGCGCCGGCGGACATCGACACGTTCTTCTTCGCCAACTCGGGCGCCGAGGCCACCGAGGGCGCGGTCAAGCTCGCCAAGCAGGCCACCGGACGGCCCAACGTCATCGTGTTCCAGGGCAGCTTCCACGGCCGCACGCACCTGGCCATGGCGATGACCACCTCGAAGACCGGCTACCGGGCGGGCCACACGCCGCTCCCGGCGGGCGTGTTCCCGGCGCCCTTCCCGCACACGGTCGGCACCGACATGACCGAGACGCACGCGGTCGACGCCGCGCTCGACGGACTCCGCTACCTGCTGGCCAGCCAGACCGCGCCGGCCGAGACCGCGGCGATGATCCTGGAGCCGGTGCTCGGTGAGGGCGGCTACTTCCCGGCCCCGGCAGCGTTCCTGCAGGGCATCCGAGAGATCTGCGACGAGCACGGGATCCTGTTCGTCGCGGACGAGGTGCAGTCGGGCTTCTGCCGCACCGGCCGCATGTTCTTCGTCGAGGAGTCAGGGGTGCGGCCCGACATCATCGTCATGGCCAAGGGCATCGCCTCTGGGTTCCCGATCGCCGCCATCGGCGCGTCGGCCGACCTGATGGCGCGGTGGCCGGTGGGCTCGCACGGCGGGACCTACGGCGGCAACCCCATCGGCTGCGCCGCCGCGCTGGCGACCATCGACGTGCTGACCGCCGACGGCTTCCTGGACGACGTGAACGCGCGGGGCGACCAGCTCCGGGACGGACTCCGCAAGCTGGCCGCCGAGCACCCCGTGATCGCGGACGTGCGCGGCCCCGGCCTCATGGTCGCCATGGAGTTCCGCGATCCCGACACCGGTCGTCCCGACGCGGCCCGCGCCGCTGCGGTCATCGCGCACTGCCGCTACGAGTCGAACCTGCTGCTCATGAACGCCGGCACGTGGGCGAACATCATCCGCTTCATGCCCCCACTCGTGGTGAACGAGGAGGAGATGGCCCTCGCCGTCGACGCGGTCAGCCGAGCGGTCGCCGCCACCGCCTGACCGCCCCGCCGTACTCGGGTCGCCTCGCGCCCGATGTGGGCGCGGCATGTCCCCGGTTCAGCGACCCGAGAACGGACGCGGCACTCGGGTCGCGTCGCGCCCGATACGGGCG
>JAEZAI010000335.1 GCA_023427825.1 Actinomycetes bacterium | reverse complement strand
CCATCACCGTCGCCGCCCCCGACGGCAGCCGCCGCGTCCTCACCCAACAGCAATGGCAGCTCCTGCTGTGCGACTCGACGATCTCCCAGATCCTCCTCGACGCACTCGGCGAACCCCTCGCCATCCGCCACCTCGACCGCTTCGCCGACACCCACACGCGCCGAGCGCTCACCGCCCGCGACGGCGGCTGCGTCTTCCCCGGATGCGACGCCCCACCCTCATGGTGCGACGCCCACCACGTCATCGAGTACCAACACGGCGGTCACACCGTCATCGTCAACCTCGCGCTCCTCTGCCGCCGCCACCACGGCATCGTCCACCGCACCGGCTGGCACATGACCCGCAACCCCCACGGCACCAACACCACCGGCTTCTTCACCATCACCACCCCCAACGGCTGCGTGATGGCCACCCAACACCGACCCCGACCCGGACCATCGACCAGCACCAACCGACCACCCGACCCCGCCTGACAGCGCGGGGACCCGGAGAGCGCTAGAAGACCCTTGCCGCGCGCCCGACGTAACGCTGCGACGGCACGAACGCCAGCACCGGCAGGAACACGAACGGCAGGACCACCAAGCCGATCGTGAAGAGCACCCCGTGGCCGAACATCTTGGCCAGGTCGTGCAGCAGCAGGACCACGAAGAAGAACCCGATGCAGGGCACGATCGTGATCACGCCGAACCACCACGCCCGGCCGGCGAGCACGCCGATGGACACGAAGTTGAGGACCGGCACGACGCCGGTCCAGCCCTGCTGGCCCATCTTCCGGAACACGAACCACAGGGAGACCGCGATCACCAGCAGGAGCGCCACCGCCACCGCCGTCTCGACGGGGCCTCCGAAGATGCTCGTGCTCTGGTCGAGCTCGACCGTCACCTGGGCCGGCAGCATCGCCGGAGGCTACCCGGGCCGGTTCGGCTCCGGTTCGATGCGGTCGATCGTCGGCTGCTGGTGGGGACCGGTACCGGCCAGACCGGGTTCGTCGCCCATGTCGAGTCCCATCGAGGCCATGTCGGTGAGCGCCGCGTCCTCGTCCTCCGGCAGCAGGAAGGGCACGTTCACCACGACGGTGTCCTTGCGGAACTTGAGCGCCAGCTTCAGCGCCAGCGCCGACTGGTTGTGGAAGACGCCCTGCCACCAGTGGGGCAGCACGAACTCGGGGATGACCACCGTGAGGTAGTCGTGGTCCCAGCGGGTGTCGAGCTCGTCGAGGTAGTCGACGACCGTGTGGGTGAGGTCGCGGAACGGCGACTCGATGATCTCGAGCGGGATCGACAGCCCGAAGCGACTCCAGCCCTCGCGGACCCGGGCGGCCTCCTCCTCGTCGATCGCCACTGTGACCGCGACGACGTCGTCGGAGCCCACCGACCGGGCGTAGCGGATGGCCGCGAGCGACGACTGGTTCACGCCGCCGACCAGCACGACGACGCCGTGGCGGGGGACCGTGGCCGGCGCCCGGAAGTCGGCTGGCACGCGCAGGCTGCGGGCGACGTGGTTGTAGTGGCGGCGCACTCCCCGGAACGCCACGACGATGCACGGGATCAGCACGACGATGATCCACGCGCCGATCGTGAACTTGGAGATGATGACCACTGCGGCGACGATGAACGTGGCGACGGCGCCCAGGCTGGAGTTGACCACCGAGAGCTTCCAGCCCTTCTGGCGCTCCTTCAGGTGGTGGCGGACCATGCCGGTCTGGGAGATCGTGAAGCTGGTGAACACGCCGACTGCGTAGAGCGGGATGAGCAGCGTGACGTTGCCGTTGAACACGACGAGCAGCACGGCGGCGGCCCCCGCCAGGATCAGGATCCCGTTCGAGAACACCAGCCGGTCGCCCCGGTTGGCGAACTGCCGTGGCAGGTAGCCGTCCTTGCCGATGATCGCGGCGAGGCGCGGGAAGTCGGCGAAGGCCGTGTTGGCCGCCAGGATCAGGATCGCCATCGTGGCGATCTGCAGCACGAAGAAGAGCGGGTTGCTCTCGCCGAAGACACGTTCGCCCATGATCGCGAGCGCAGAGCGGGACTCGTCGGGGACGACCTGCATCCACGAGGCGATGATGCTGATCATGAAGAAGGTGGAGCCGAGGATCACGGCCATCCACCCCAAGGTCTGGGCCGCGTTCTTGGAGGTCGGCTTGCGGAACGCCGGGATGCCGTTCGAGATGGCCTCCACACCCGACAGCGCGACGGCGCCCGACGCGAACGCCCTGGCGAAGATGTAGAGCGACACTCCGCCGATGAACGGCCCGTGCTCCTCCTGGATCAGCTTGATCGACCTGGCCGCCTCGGCCGTGGTCGGGTCGAACACGTGGAGGCTCCCCCGGAAGTGCTGCACGGCCGCCCAGCCGATGAACAGCAGCAGCATCCCGATGTAGAGGTACGTCGGGACCGAGAACACCTTCCCCGACTCCTTGCCCCCGCGCAGGTTGCCGACGGTCAGGACGACGAGGAACAGCAGGCACAGCTCCACCCGGAACCGCTCGAGCGACGGGATGAACGAGTACAGGGCCAGGACGCCGGCGGCGATCGACACGGCCACGGTCAGCACGTAGTCGACGAGCAGCGACGCACCCGCGACGAGCGAGGGGGTCTCGCCCAGGTTCTCCCTGGCCACCACGTAGGCGCCGCCGCCGTCGGGGTAGGCGTGGATGGTCTCGCGGTAGGAGTTCGCGACGAGCGCCAGCAGGATGACGACCAGCACCGCGATCGGCTTGAGCAGGTCGGTCGTCGGGCTGCCGTTCGCCTGGACCATGCCCGCCGCGCCGACCAGCACGATCAGGATCTCGCCGGTCGCGTAGGCGGTCGAGGAGATGGCGTCGGACGAGAAGACCGCCAGCCCGATGGTCTTCGAGATGCGCTGGTGGTCCGCTTCGTCGCTGGCGAGGGGCCGGCCGATCAGGACCCGCTTGAGGGTGGATGCCATGGGCGGACTGCGCTCCGGTGGTGCTGCGGCGCCCCCGGCCCGGGAACGACGTGGTCGTGACGGCCGGTGACCCTAAGACGGACGCTTCCCCGAGGGAAGGCCCGCATTAAGAATTCTTCATGCCACCCGTCACTCCGGGACCACCCGCACCAGGGGCCGGTCCGCTGCGTCAGCCGGCGAAGGCGGAGCGTGCGGCGGAGATCGACGCCAGGGCGTCGGCACGACCGGTCCAGTCGCCGATCTCCGAGCCCTTGCCCGGCTCCAGGTCCTTGTACACCGTGAAGAAGTGGTGGATCTCGTTGAGCAGGAACGGGTCCACGTCGGTCACGTCCTGGATGTGCTCCCAGCGGGGGTCGCCGGCCGGGACGCACAGCACCTTGAGGTCACGGCCGGCTTCGTCGGTCATCTCGAGCTGCGCGACCGGGCGGGCCCGGACATGGCAGCCCGGGAACGTGGGGTCCTCGAGCAGGACCAGCGCATCGAGCGGGTCGCCGTCCTCGGCGAGTGTGGCGGGGAAGAAGCCGTACTCCGCGGGGTAGACGGTCGCCGCGAACAGGTGGCGGTCGAGCCAGACCTCGTGGCTGTCGTGGTCGATCTCGTACTTGTTGCGGGACCCCTGCGGGATCTCCACCACGACCTCGTACCACTCCTCGTCGGGGATCGTCGCCACGTCGTCGGTTCCTGTCTGGTCGTGCGGATGGGGGTGTGCAGGGACAGCGGCTCAGCCGTCGAGCCCGCGCATGCCCGACCATGCCAGCCGCGACAGCTGCGAGGCCAGCGTGTCGACGTCGGGCTCTCGGTCGTGGGGCCCCCCCCGGCGGCGGGGGGGGGGGGGGAGTGCGCCC
>JAEZAI010000454.1 GCA_023427825.1 Actinomycetes bacterium | reverse complement strand
CCCCAAGACCGTGCGGGCGACCGCCGGCGCGATGTTCCGGGTGCCGGTGGTCGAGCGTGCGGTCGTCGCGGAGGTGCTGTCCGCCGCGGCCGAGGCCGGCGTGGCGACCTGGGCGACGGTCCGCGACGGCGGCACCACCATCGCCGCCGCGGACCTGTCGGGGGCGTGCCTGGTGCTCGTCGGTAGCGAGGCCCACGGGCTCCCCGAGGCCGTGGTGGCCGGTGCGACGGGCCGCCTCAGCATCCCCATGGAGGGCGAGGTCGAGTCGCTCAACGCCGCGGTGGCCGGTGCGCTGGTGGCGTTCGAGGCCGCCCGGCAGCGACGCTCCACGCCAGCCGTCGCCACGGCGGCGGAGCCCGGGCCCGGCCCCGCTGCGGGCGCGGAACCGGTTGGGGGGCCCGGCACGGCGCTGGGCCATGATGTCAACGCGCCCGCCGCCGACGGCGGGGTGCAGACCCGGAAGGAACGATCGAAGTGAGCGGTGCGGACCTGGCGGACGAGGCACGGGCGCTGGTCGCCGACAGCGTCGGCCGGATCGGCGACGCGCCCACGTCCGACGACGTGCGCGCCGTCGAGTCCGAGCTGCTGGGCAAGCGGTCCCGGCTCTCCGAGCTCAAGGCCGGCATGCGGGACCTCGAGCCCGACGACCGCAAGGTGCTCGGCGCCGCGCTCAACGAGACCCGTGCGCTGCTCGAGGCCGCCGTCGCCGAGCGGGTCGCCGAGCTGGCCGCGGCCGAGCGCCGCGAACAGCTGGCGTCCGAGCGGCTCGACCTGACGGAGTACCAGGGGAGGGCCGCCGCAGGTCACGTCCACCTGGTGACCCAGACCTGGGAGCGGCTCGAGGACGTGTTCGTGGGCATGGGCTTCTCGGTCGCCACCGGACCCGAGGTCGAGACCGACTGGTTCAACTTCGAGGCGCTCAACCTGCCGCCGTCGCACCCGGCCCGGTCCCTGTGGGACACGCTCTACCTGGACACGTCGGACCTGGACGGCGTCGGTCCCCAACAGCTGCTGCTGCGCACCCACACCTCGCCGGTGCAGGTCCGCACCATGCTCCGTGCCGTGCGCGAGGGGAGCGGTCCGCCCATCTACGTGGTGTGCCCTGGACGCACGTACCGCCAGGACACCGCGGACGCCACGCACCTGCCGGTGTTCCACCAGATCGAGATGCTCGTCATCGACCGCGGCATCACCATGGGCGACCTGTCCGGCACGATCGAGACGTTCACCAAGGCGTACTTCGGCCAGGAGCTCACGTCGCGGCTGCGTCCGTCGTACTTCCCGTTCACGGAGCCGTCGGCCGAGGTGGACATCTCCCAGCCCGACGGCTCGTGGCTCGAGGTCGGGGGCTGCGGCATGGTCCACCCCAACGTGCTGCGGGCCTGCGGACTGGACCCCGAGGAGTGGTCGGGGTTCGCGTTCGGCTTCGGCATCGAGCGGTTGGCCAAGATCCGCCACCACCTCACCGACATCCGCGACCTGATCACCAACGACATGCGATTCCTGGAGCAGTTCTGACATGCGGGTGAGCCTCAACTGGTTGCAGGAGTTCGCCCCGATCTCGGGCAGCCCCGCGGCGATCGCGGAGCAGCTGACCGACCTCGGCCTCGAGGTCGACGAGATCGTCACGGTCGGCGGTTCGCTCGGCGGCGTCATCGTCGCCCGTGTGCTCGAGGTCCGGCCCCACCCCGATGCGGACCGGGTCCGCCTGGTCGACGTGGACACCGGCGACGGCGACGCGCTGCAGATCGTGTGCGGCGCCTCCAACATGGTCGCGGGCGACCTCGTCCCGCTGGCGACCGTGGGCACCGTCATGCCGGGCGGCATGGAGATCGCGGCCCGGAAGATGCGCGGCCAGATGAGCAACGGGATGCTGTGCTCGGCCGCCGAGCTGGAGCTCGGTGACGACCACTCCGGCATCCTCGTCCTCGGTGGCAGCGCCGCCCAGGAACCGGCGCCGGGCACCCCGCTCGCCGAGGCGCTCGAGCTGCGCTCGGACGTCGTATTCGACGTCGACGTGAACCCGAACCGCCCCGACGCGCTGAGCGTGGTGGGCGTCGCGCGGGACCTGGCGGCGCGGCAGGGCGTGGCGTTCCACGTCCCCGAGCCCGATCCGCCGTCCTCCGGCGATCCCGTCGAGGGCACCGCGGCCGTGGTGATCCAGGATCCCGACCTGTGCGGTCGCTTCGCCGTACGGGCGTTGAGCGGCGTGCGCATCGGTCCGTCGCCCCGATGGATGGCGCAGCGGCTGCTCGCCGCGGGCATGCGGCCCATCAACAACGTGGTGGACGCGTCCAACTACGTCATGCTCGAGCTCGGCCAGCCCACCCACGCGTTCGACCTGGCCACGCTCCCCGTCGATGCGTCCGGCGTCGCCACGCTGGGCGTGCGGAGGGCGCGGCCGGGGGAGCGGCTCGAGACGCTGGACGGCGTCGTGCGCGACCTCGACCCTGCCGACGGGGTGATCACCGACGGCGACGACGTCGTGGTGGGCATCGCGGGCGTGATGGGCGGCGCCTCCACGGAGATCTCCGACGCCACCACCGACGTGCTGATCGAGGCGGCCTGGTGGGATCCGCAGTCGATCGCCGACACGGCGGCTCGCCACAACCTGCACTCCGAGGCCTCGGCCCGCTTCAAGCGGGGGATCGACACGCAGATCGCGGACCGCGCGATCGCCCGTCTCGCCGAGCTCCTGATCGGCGAGGGGTCTGCCACCCTGCGGCCCGGCTCGGTCGTGGCGGACGGCCACCTGCCCGAGCCGGTGTCGGTCACCGTGCGACCGGCCCGGGTGAACGCCGTCCTGGGGACGCAGCTCGACCGCGGGCTGATGGCCGACCTGATCGACCCGATCGGCTTCACCTCCACCCACCAGGGCGACGACCTGCTGGTGGACATCCCCTCGTGGCGGCCCGACTCGTCCACCGAGATCGACGTGGTCGAGGAGATCGGTCGCATGTACGGGCTGTCCCGCATCGAGCGGACGGTCCCCGTCTCGCCGCACCCCGGCGGGCTCGACGCCGCGCAGCGCACGCGCCGTGCGGTGCGCCGGGCGCTCGCGGGCTTCGGCGTGAGCGAGGCCATGCCCATGCCGTTCCTGGCGCCCGGTGACCTGGAGCGCTGCGGGTTGCCGCCCACCGGGCTGGTCCTGGCCAACCCGCTCGCCGCCGAGGAGTCCGTCCTGCGCACGTCGCTGCGGCCGGGGCTGCT
>JAEZAI010000431.1 GCA_023427825.1 Actinomycetes bacterium | reverse complement strand
GTTCCGCGCCCGATACGGGCGCCACGCGACCCGAGTTCGGGGGTCAGCGGCGGGTGGCCAGCAGCAGGACCGGGACCGTGGCGGCGCACGCGGCCAGCAGCACCAGTCCCGCGGCGACGCCGAAGGCGCCGGCCACGGCGCCGACGACGCCCGGTCCGATGACCTGGCCGAGGTAGCCGAAGGTGGTCAGCGCGCCGACGACGACGCCGGGGCGCTCGCGACCTCGACCCACCTCGGACATGAGCAGCGGCCAGCACACGGACACGCCGCCGGCGGCCAGGACCAGCCCGCTCGCGGCGAGAACCGGCTGCTGCACCGTCGCCAGCACCACCAGACCTGCGGCGGCGAACAGCGTGCCGCCCACGATCGCCCGCCGGGCCGCGGCCGCGGTCTCGACGCGCGACACCGAGAGCCGGGCCGTGACCGCCACGAGGTAGCCCATGAACGCACCACCGGCGCCGACGAGCAGACCCGCGTCGAGCTGGCCGCGCAGCTGGAGGACGCCCCACGTGTTGACTCCGCCCTCGACCACGGCGGCCAGCGCGAACGCCCCGGCGACGGGGACCAGGTGCTCGGACCTGAGCGTGCGCAGGCCCTCGGACAGGCGGACCTTCCGCCCGGCGTGGCCCGCCGGCAGGTGGATGCCACGGGTCGCGACGAGGAGGACGACCACGAGCAGCGCCGTGGTGGCCCATGCCCAGCGCCACCCCACCGCGCCGGTCACACCGAGCAGCACGCCGACCAGCACCGTGCCCACGGCGCCGCCGGCGTTGAAGACGGCGTGCAGCCTCACGAGCCGTCCCGGCCGGTCGGCCAGTCCCGCCGTCGCGGCCACGTTGGCGACCACGTCCACGGCGCCGCCGACCGACAGCACCGTCACCACGCCGAGCGCCACCCCCCACGGCGCAGGCAGCACCGATCCGATCGCGAGCGCGACCGCCCAGCCCATGCACGACAGGCGCAGCGCCGTGGTGGTGCCCCGGTGCTCGGCGAGCGCTCCGCCCAGCGTGTTCACGCCGGCGGCCACCACCAAGGAGATCGTCAGGACCAGGCCCAGTCGCCTCGGGCCGCCGCCGAGCGCGTGCTCGATCTCGGGCGTGGCGACCGTCCACGCGCCCATGAAGAGCCCGAGCGTGGCGAACGCGCCGGCCACCGGCACGAGCGCGCGGCCGATGCCCGCGGAGCCCGCTGGAGGTGCGGCAGGGGCGGCTCCCCCGCCGGCGTCGGCGTCCGCGCCGGCGAGCGAGGGCACGCCCTCGGGGGACGGCATCCGCACAGCCTCCCACCCGCCGTGGCGGCCGGCCCACCGATTGCGGGGCCGACCGGGGTCGAGGCTCACCGCGCGACCCTCACTAAGATCCGCCCACCATGTTGGAGGCGATCGTCGAGGTGACCGACACGGTCGCGCTCCCCTACACGACCGGCCTGCAGCGGGTGGCCCGCGAGCTGATGGCCCGGCTCGGACCGGGCGGGCTCGGCAGCAGCCAGGACGACGGTGGCGTCGCCTACCGACCGGCCGTCTGGTCGCCCGCCGCGGAGTGGTTCCGGGACCTGACCGACGGCGAGGCGGAGGCGTTGGCCCACCCGCAGGAGCGCCTGCCGGCCAGCACCGCGATCGCCCGGCGCTTCACGGCGCCCGTCGCCACCGCCGTGCGCCGCGTCCTGGCCGTGCCGGCCATGCGCGACCTCCGTGTGAGGATGCGCCATGCCGCGCACCGCCGGGCCGAGTGGCCGCTGACGGACCTGGTGCGGCCGCCGGCCGACGCGTCCACGGTGCTGGTCGACCTGGAAGCGGCGTGGAACGACCCCGTGCCCCGGGACGAGCTGCTGCCCGAGCTGCACCGGACGGGCGCCGGCAGCGCGGCGCTCGTCGCCGATGTGCTCCCGCTGCTGCGCCCGGAGTGGTTCGACGCGGTGCTCCTGCGCGACTTCGACCGCTTCATCACCGGCCACCTCCGCCACAGCGAGCTGTTCCTGTGCATCTCGGAGCGGACGCGGCTCGACCTGCTCCAGGTCGCCGAGGCGAAGGGCATCGACCGCGAGCTCGACGCCCGGGTCGTGCCGCTCGGGTCCGACATCGTCCAGCGCGCCCGCCCCGCAGGCGACGACGCGCCGTCCGAGGTGCCGGCGCCGATCGAGCGCTACCTGCTGATGGTCGGCACGATCGAGCCCCGCAAGAACCAGGCGCTCGCCCTCGACGTCTTCGATGCGCTGGCCGATCGCCACACCGACCTGGGGCTCGTGCTCGTGGGCAAGCGGGGTTGGAAGGTCGACGACCTGATCGAGCGCATCGAGCAGCACCCGTCGATCGGGCGGCGAGTGCTGTGGCTGGAGGAGGTGGACGACGCCCGGCTGGGTCGTCTCTACCGCGACGCCTTCCTGTCGCTCACGCCCGCCCGCTACGAAGGACTGGGCATGACGGTGACCGAGGCCATGCAGTTCGGCACCCCGGTCATCGCCTCCACCGCGGGCGCGCTGCCCGAGGCCGGCGGCGACGCGGCCGAGTACGCCGGACCCGACGACGTGACGGGCTGGGTGCGGCTCATCGAGCGGCACCTCGACGACGCGGCGCACCACGAGGCCGCCGTCGCCCGGGCCCGGGCGCACCGGCCCCACTCGTGGGACGAGTCAGCGGACGCCGTACGTGCCGCGGTGCAGGACGTGTTCGGAGCACGGACGGCGGCGGTGGCCGGTGGCTGACGACCCGAACCCGACCGCTCCGTCCAACGACACGGCTGCCACCGATGCAGCCGACCCGACGGCAGCCGACCCAGCGGGGACCGACACGACGGCGACCGACACGACGGAAACCGGTACGGGAGGCGGTCCGCCCACGCCGTGGTGGGTCACCGCCGTCGTCGCCCTCGTGGTGGCCGCCGGCGTGGTCGCCCGGTTCCTGCCCCGCGGGTCCATGTGGCTGGACGAGGCCCTGTCCGCCAACATCGCCCAGCTCCCGCTCGGCGAGATCCGCGGCGCGCTGAAGCGCGACGGGCATCCGCCGCTCTACTACGTGCTGCTCCACGCCTGGGGGGCGGTCGTCGGCTGGGCGCCCTGGGCGCTGCGGGCGCTGTCGGGCATCCTCGGCGTGGCCGCGCTCCCGCTCGCCTGGTGGGCCGGGCTCCGGGTCGGCGGCCGCC
>JAEZAI010000423.1 GCA_023427825.1 Actinomycetes bacterium | reverse complement strand
GTGGCTGCGGTCACCGGAGTCGTACAGGCCGACGACGGTCTGGGTGTTGCCGGCGTCGATGACGAGCAGCACTGCGGGGATCCTCTGCGGGACGTGGGAGTCGCGGCAGGGTCCGCGCTCCGCTCGGAACTGGGTGACGTGGTGGTGCTCAAGGATGGCCCGCCACCGCCCGGCGGGCCAGAACGTTGGGCGCCCCCGCTCGCTCCGCCGGCTCAGACCAGGTCGAGGCCGATGTCGAGCGTGGGGGCGGACTTGGTCATGCGCCCGATCGAGATCATGTCGACGCCGGTCGCTGCGTACTCACCGATCGTCTCCAACGTGACCTCGCCCGACACCTCGAGCAGCGTCCGCCGTGCGTGCCCGCCCTGGCGCACCTGCGCCGCGGCGACGCAGGCCCGGGCCTCCTCGGGCGTCATGTTGTCGAGCAGGATCGCGTCCGCTCCCGCCTCCAACGCCTCGACGCACTGGTCGAGCGAGTCGCACTCCACGTGCACCGTGCGGCCGGGCCAGCGGTCCCGGGCCGTCGCCACCGCCTGCGTGATGCCGATGCCCCCGAGGTGGTTGTCCTTGATGAGCATCCAGTCCGAGAGGTTCCCACGGTGGTTGCGACCGCCCCCGGCCCGCACCGCCGCCTTGGACAGCGACCGGAGCCCCGGGATCGTCTTGCGGGTGTCCCACACCCGGGCGTCGCCGCCCGCCGCGGCGGCGTCGACGTACGCGGCGGTCAGCGTGGCGATGCCCGACAGGAAGCCCAGGAAGTTCAGCGCCGTGCGCTCGCCGGTCAGGATCGAGCGGAACGGTCCCCGGACCACGCCGATGACGTCACAGGCGGCGAGTCGGGCGCCGTCGTCGAGCGTCCAGTCCACCTCGACCGCCGGATCGAGCTGCGCCCAGGTCTCGGTGGCGCAGGCGGTGCCGGCGAGCACGCCGTCGGTGCGGGCGACGAACCGGGCCTCGCCGAGGCCCGGCGGCACGAGCGTGGCGGTGAGGTCGCCGAGCGGCGCCAGGTCCTCGGCCAGGGCCCGGCGGACGGCGTCGGCCACCTCGTGGTGCGGGGGCTGCAGGTAGCCGGGGTCGGCTGCGGTCGTCATGGACCAGAGCCTGCCACCGCGCCGGCTCCGTTCTCATGACCGGGAGCACGCCCTGGCGCGGTTCCCGGTGGTCAGAATCGCTGGGTGGGCGACGCGACCACTTGGCGGTGGCGCTGGGAAGGGTCGGTGTCGGGGAAGTCGATGCGGGCGGGGGTGCCGCGCGACTCGGGGCGGGCCCGGGCCGCGGCCACCAGCACGCGGCCGATCTCGGCCAGGTTCCGCACCTCCGCGACCGCCTCGTCCGTCGAGCGGCGGGGCAGTGCGGCGACCGTCCGCTCGAGCAGTGCGGCGCACTCGGCCAGCCCGGTCTCGGAGCGCATGACGCCCGCCCACACCGACATGGCGTGCTGGACCTCGGTCCGCACGGCCGCCGCGTCGACGGCGGGCTCCCCGTCCGACGCGGGTGCCGGCGCCACCTCCAACGGCACGCCGGGGATGTCGAGCGAGTCCTCGCCGGGCTCGTCGTCACCGGGGAACCCGAGCACGCAGCGCATGGCGCCGGTGGCCGTCGGACCGTCGGCCCCCGCGGCGATCGCCTCGACCGCCCTCGGGCCGAAGACCATGCCCTCGAGCAGCGAGTTCGACGCCCGCCGGTTCGCACCGTGGGCCCCGGTGCAGGTGGTCTCGCCGGCCGCCCAGAGCCCGGGCAGCGTGGTGGCGCCGGAGAGGTCGGCGACGATCCCGCCGCACTGGGGGTGCGCCGCCGGCGCCACCGGGAGCAGGTCCCGAGAGGCGTCCAGGCCGGCCGCCGCGAGCGACGCGGCGATGTTCGGGAAGCGTGCGTCGAAGTGGTCCAGGCCGGTCGCGTCCAGCCACACGTGCTCGGTGCCCTCCTCGAGCATCTTGGCCAGGATCGCCCGGGACACCACGTCACGCGGCAGTAGCTCGTCGACGAAGCGCTCGCCGTCGCGCTCGCGCAGCAGCGCGCCGAGGCCGCGCAGCGCCTCGGACAGGAGCGGCCGCGGCATGCTCGGCAGCGCCAGTGCGGTGGGGTGGAACTGGAAGAACTCGAGGTCCGCGATCGCCACGCCGGCCCGCAGCGCCATGGCCACGCCGTCGCCGGTGGCCTCGCGCGGGTTCGTCGTCACCTCGAACAGCTGCCCCGCCCCGCCGGTGGCCAGCAGCAGGTGTCGGGTCCGCACCTCGGTGGGTCCGTCGGGGCCGTGGGCGAGCACGCCGACGCAGCGGCCGTCCTCGACGATCAGGTCGTGGGCGAAGGTGTGCTCGAGCACCGCTGCGGCGGTCAGCCGGACCGCGGCGACGAGCGCCCGCTCGACCTCCGCGCCCGTGGCGGACCCGGCGTGGACCACGCGGGCGACGGAGTGACCGCCCTCGCGCGCCAGGTCCAGGTTGCCCCGCTCGTCCCGGTCGAACTCGGCCCCGAGCCCGATCAGCTCCTCCACCCGTCGCGGCCCCTCGTCCACGAGGACCCGCACGGCGTCCAGGTCGCAGAGCCCGGCGCCCGCGGCGAGCGTGTCGGCCAGGTGCAGGTCGACCTCCTCGGCGTCGCCGGTGAGCGCGGCGGCCACGCCCCCCTGCGCCCAGCGCGTGGTCGTCTGCTCCAGCAGGCCCTTGGTCAGCACGCCCGTGCGCAGGCCGTGCTCGCTGGCGGCGCGCACGGCGGCGGACAGACCCGCCACCCCGCTGCCCAGCACGAGCAGATCCAGCTCGTCGCTCACGTGTCGCTCCCCTGGCCGACGGCCGGGGGCGACCCTGCCGAGATGTTGTCGATGAGGCGGGCGCGACCGAAGCGCACCGCCCCGAACAGCCGGGCGTGGGGCCCTGCGGCCTCGAGCGGCGCCAGCGTGTCGGGGTCCGCGCCCTCGACGTAGTCGAGCTCGCCGAGCGGAGCGGAACGGATCACGTCGGCCATCGTTCGCCGCACGTCGTCCCCGTCGGTCACGCCCGCAGCGATGGCCGCGGCCCCGGCCTGCAGCGCCTGCTGCAGGACCGGTGCGACCTGGCGCTCCTCGTCGGTCAGGTAGCCGTTGCGGCTCGACAAGGCGAGGCCGTCGGGCTCCCG
>JAEZAI010000362.1 GCA_023427825.1 Actinomycetes bacterium | reverse complement strand
GAGGCCTGGGTCTCGACCGACAACCCGCTCGGCGAGATGGGCTACTACATCGTGAGCCAGGGCGACCTCACGCCGTTCCGGGTGAAGATCCGCTCGGCCAGCTTCAACAACGTGTCGATCACGCCGTGGCTGCTGCGGGGCGTCTACGTGCCCGACATCATCACGATCCTGGCGTCCCTCTACTTCATTCTGGGGGACATCGACCGATGACGGGCGTCCTCTCCGCGATCGAGCTCGCGTACTGGCAGCAGACCGTCATCCGGCTGCTCGCCGGGCTGGTGGCCGTGCTGCTGCTGACGGGCGGCGTCGTCTACCTGTACCTCTTCAAGTTCGTCTCCTTCATGCAGAGCCGTCTCGGCCCCATGGAGGCCGGTCCGTACGGCTCGCTCCAGCTGCTCGCCGAGGTCGGCAAGTGGCTGCAGAAGGAGGACATCTCCACCTCCGAGTCCGACAAGTTCATCTTCGGGCTCGCACCGGCGGTCGTCCTGGTGTCGACGTTCCTCATGTTCGTCGTCATCCCCGCCGGACCGAACGCCGTCATGGCCGACCTGAGCACGGGCATCTACTACGTGCTCGCGATCTCGTCGCTGTCCGTCATCGGCATCCTGATGGCTGGCTGGGCCTCGGCCAACAAGTACGCCCTCATGGGTGCCCTCCGAGCCGGTGGCCAGCTCATCGCCTACGAGCTCCCCCTGGTGCTCGGCGTCATCGGCGTGGTCATCCAGGCCGGCAGCCTGAACCTCCAGGACATCGTGTACGCCCAGTCCGAGGGTCAGATCTTCGGCTGGGGCGGGATCGGCAACCCGTACATCCTCTCGCAGTTCGTCGCCTTCGTGGTCTTCATGATCGCCGTGCAGGCGGAGCTGACCCAGACCCCGTTCGACATGCCGATCGCCGAGTCCGAGCTGGTCGCCGGCTACCAGGTCGAGTACTCCGGCATCCGGTTCCTCGTCTACTTCATCGCCGAGTTCGCCACGGCCGTCGGCTTCGCCGCCATCGCCTCCACGCTCTTCCTCGGCGGCTGGGCATTGCCCGCCGACTGGGGCCTGTCCGACACCGCCATGCACGTGATCGGCCCGATCAACGTGTCGATCAAGGCGGTCATCCTCGTCGGCGTCGTGTTCTGGGTCCGCTTCAGCTTCCCCCGCTTCCGTGAGGACCAGCTGCAGCGCCTGGCCTGGAAGGTCCTGATCCCGCTGTCGCTCGCCAACATCGTCGTGACCGCGGTCCTGAAGGTGGTGTTCTGATGGCTCCCAAGCCGCCAAAGCCCCAGGTCCCGGGCGTGCTCAAGGGCCTCGGCGTCACGCTGCGCACGGCCAAGGAGACGATCTTCCCCGACGGCATGCTCAAGCCGCCGTCGCCCTCCAAGGGTGCGGCCACCGTGCAGTACCCGCGCGAGAAGGAGACGCCGGCGCCCCGTGCCCGCGGCGTGATCGCGCTCAAGGAGGACAACTGCACGGCGTGCATGCTCTGCGCCCGTGAGTGCCCCGACTGGTGCATCTACATCGAGGCCCACAAGACGCTCGCCCCGCCCCGGCGCGAGGGCGGCAAGCCCCGCTCCGTGAACGCGCTGGACCGCTTCGACATCGACTTCGCCCTCTGCATGTACTGCGGCATCTGCGTCGAGGTCTGCCCGTTCGAGGCGCTGTTCTGGAGCCCCGAGTACGAGTACTCCGAGGTCCACATCGCGGACCTGCTCCACGACAAGTCCCGGCTGGGCCAGTGGATGGAGACGGTGCCGGACTTCGAGGCGTACGAGTCGGGCTCCGAGGCCAAGGTCAAGAAGGTGCCGCGATGAGCGAGCGCAGCGAGCGAGTGCAGCGGCGCGAGGGACGAGCCCGCTGTGGATGGGGTCCGGGGGCGCAGCCCCTGGAGGTGGCGTCATGATTGGTGCACTGCTCGCGGCCGCGTCGACGACCACGTTCGACACGCCTGCCAACGTGGTGTTCGCCGTGCTGGCGGTCGTGATGATCCTGGCCGCCATCCGGGTCGTCACCACCAAGAACATCGTCCACGCCGCCCTCTGGCTGATCATCGTCCTGGGCGGCAACGGCATCATCTACTTGCTGCTGCAGGCCGAGTTCGTCGCCATGACCCAGTTCCTGGTCTACCTGGGCGCCATCGTCGTGCTGTTCCTGTTCGGGATCATGCTCACCCGGGCACCGCTCGGGCGTTCCGACGACCTGGACAACGACCAGAAGTGGATGGGCATCGCGGTCTCGCTGATCCTCGTCGCCGTCATCGGCTACTCGCTGATCAAGACCTACAAGGACGACAAGCTCAACTTCGCCGGGGTGAAGAACGCGGGGACCAACGCCGCGACCCAGGACGTGGCCACGGCCATCTTCCGCGACTACCTGGTCCCGTTCGAGGTCGTCTCGGTCCTCCTGCTCGCCGCCCTCATCGGGGCCATCGTCCTGGCCAGGCGGGACTGACATGCTGCTGAACCAGTTCCTGCTCCTTGCCGCGGCGCTGTTCTGCATCGGCGTCTACGGCGTGATCGTCCGCAAGAACGGCGTGCTCGTCCTGATGTCGATCGAGCTGATCCTCAACGCGGTCAACATCAACCTGATCGCGTTCAGCACCTTCTGGGGTCTGGGCGGCCAGGTGTTCGCCCTCTTCGTGATCGCCGTGGCGGCGGCCGAGGTCGGCGTCGGCCTGGCGATCGTGTTGCTCATCTACCGGAACAAGCGCTCCATCGACATCGACGAGCTCGACGAGTTGAAGGGCTGACGCAGCGGATCATGTGGTTCTTCACGCACGTCTGGATCGTCCCGGCCCTGATGGCCCTGTCGTTCCTGCTGATCCTGCTCTTCGGCAAGAAGATGCCCAAGAAGGGTGCCGAGATCGGCATCTTCATGGTGGCCGTCTGCCTGCTGTTCGCCCTGGCCACGGCGTGGAACTGGGCCACCTGGAACCACGACGCCCCCGAGGTGTCGGCCAACGCCTCCGAGGAGCAGGCGCTGGCGGTCGAGGCCGGTGCGCTGTCGAACGTCCCGTCCGAGTGCTCCAAGCTGGCCGAGGAGGCCCGCGGGCACGGCGGCGGCGCCGGAGCGGCCGAGGGCCACGACACCGGGTCCGGCTCGCACGGCGAGGAGGGCGCGGCGGCCACCGGCATCGGCGTCGGCGAGACGGCGTCACCCGCGGTCGCGACCGCCGGCGGCGGCGAGGAGTCCGAGGCCATCACCCGGCCGGTCGTGCGCTGCGCCACCTGGATCGACACAGCGAACTCGTCGATCACGTGGGGCACCCAGATCGACGGCCTCTCGGTGATGATGCTCGTCGTCGTCACGCTGATCTCGCTGCTCGTGCACGTCTTCTCCACCGACTACGTGCACGGCGACCGGCGCTACACGCACTACTTCGCGTTCCTGTCGCTGTTCACCGCGTCGATGCTCTTCTTCGTGCTCTCGCAGAGCACGCTGCAGATGATCGTCGGCTGGGAGCTCGTCGGCGTCTGCTCGTTCGCGCTCATCGGGCACTGGTGGGAGGAGAAGCCCAACTCCGACGCCGCGCTCAAGGCCTTCCTCACCAACCGCGTGGGCGACATCGGCCTGCTGATCGGCATGATCATCCTGTTCTTCGCCGCCGACCGTTCGTTCTCGATCATGGACATCACGATCGCGGCGAACGAGGGCACCATCGGCCACACGACGCTGCTGATCGCCTCGCTCTGCCTGATCGCCGCGGTGATGTCGAAGTCGGGCCAGTTCATCCTCCACACCTGGCTGCCCGACGCCATGGCCGGCCCCACGCCGGTCTCCGCGCTCATCCACGCCGCCACCATGGTCGTGGCCGGCATCTTCATGGTCGCCCGGCTCTACCCGGTGTTCTTCGAGGGCCTCGCCATCGGCGGCTCCTCGGTCAACGCGCTCGCTGTGGTCGGTGCGGTCACCGCCCTCTTCGGAGCACTGCTCGCCTTCGTCCAGAAGGACATCAAGAAGGTGCTCGCCTACTCCACCGTGAGCCAGCTCGGCTTCATGGTGTGCTCGCTCGGCGTGGGCGCGTGGACGGCGGCCATGTTCCACCTCTTCACGCACGCCTTCTTCAAGGCCTGCCTGTTCCTGGGTGCCGGCTCGCTCAGCCACGCGTGCCACCACAGCTTCAACATGGTCGACGACATGGGCGGTCTGAAGAAGATCATGC
>JAEZAI010000338.1 GCA_023427825.1 Actinomycetes bacterium | reverse complement strand
CGAAGTACCAGAACTCCCGGGACAACGTCCTCTACAACAAGTCCAAGGCGCTCTACGCCATCAACTGGGCCAAGGCGGACGCCGTCGCCCACAACCAGATCCTGGTGTGCGAGGGCTACACCGACGTGATCGGCTTCGCCCGGGCCGGGGTGGAGCGGGCCGTCGCCACGTGCGGCACCGCGCTGACCGAGGACCACGTGCGCATCCTCAAGCGCTTCACCCGCAACATCGTGCTCGCCTACGACGCCGACGAGGCGGGGCAGTCCGCCGCCGAGCGTGTGTACGCGTGGGAGCAGGCGCACGACATCCAGTTCTCGGTCGTCGCGCTCCCTCCCGGCACGGACCCCGACGAGCTCGCTCAGTCGGACCCCGAGGCGCTGCACGAGGCCGTCGACCACCCGCGGCCCTTCCTCGAGTTCCGGGTCTCGCGGGTGCTCGGCTCCGCGGACCTCGGCGGGCCCGAGGGGCGTGCCCGCGCCGCCGAGGCGGCGCTCGACGTGGTCGCCGAGCACCCCGATCCGCTCGTGCGCGACCAGTACGTGATGGAGCTCGCCGACACCTGCCGCATCGACGCCACGCAGCTGCGGGCCCGACTCGCAGAGGTGCTGCGATCGCCCAGGCCCCGACCGGACGAGGAGCGGAACCGGCGGCGGGGCGAGCCGGCGCCCGAACCGCCTCCCGAGGTGCAGCAGCAGACCGCGCCGCGGCTGCCGCCACTGGGCGACGGAGTGGAGCGCGAGGTGCTGCGGCTGGCGGTCAACCAGCCCGAGCTCGCGGCGCCGTTCCTGGAGGAGTCGTTCTTCCGGCACCCCACCGCCCGGGCGTCGCTGGACGCGCTGCTGCGCTCCGAGACGCTGGCCCAGGCCATCGAGGAGTCGCCCGCCGAGGTGGCGGAGCTGCTGGCCGAGCTGGCGGTCGAGGAGCCGACCTCGGAGCCGTCCGACGTGCTCGCACGGTTCGCCAGCGAGGTGGGCCGGCGGGAGCTGGCGGAGCTGGAGGCGGAGGCCCGGTCCTCGTCGGACCCGCTCGCGTACTCCGACGTGGTGGCCTGGCTGAAGGTGACGTTGGACCAGCTGCGGCACCCCAAGGCCGAGGTGGAAATCGTGGCCCAGTTGCTAGCCTTCCTGCGGGACCGGCACCAGCAGCAGTGACGAGGGGATGATCGGATTGTCCATCTGGGAGCAGGTGCCACCGGCCGAGATCGTCGAGCTCCAGCAACGAGCGGAGCATGCGGACCAGGTGCTGTCGTTGGACGACGCGCTGAGCGTCCTCCGCATGGAGATGACCGACCAGGTGGTCGACGAGACGAAGGCCTACTGGGCGGGGCGCGGGGTCAAGATCGACACCGACGTCGTCCCGGAGATCGATCCTGCGTCCGACCTCGACGTGGTCGTCGAGCCCGGTGCTCCCATCGAGATCGTCGTCGAGGACGACTCCGAGCGGTCACTGGTCGAGCCCGGCGAGCTGGCCCACGAGTCCGTCCGGCGTCGTCGGCTCATGCGCACGAGCGGCCGCCGCGGCCGGCCCGTCACGCTCGTCGGCACCGGCGGCGGCACCTCCACCGCGGACCCCGTGCGCATGTACCTGCGCGAGATCGGTCAGGTCCCGCTGCTCACCGCGCAGGAAGAGGTCGATCTCGCCATGCGCATCGAGGCGGGTGTGCAGAGCGAGGAGCGGCTCGCCGACCTCGCGGCCTCGGGCGAGAGCGTGGAGTTCGACGAGCGGCGACGCCTGGACCGGCTGCGCCGCGACGGCGAGCGCGCCAAGGACGAGCTCACGCAAGCCAACCTGCGACTGGTCGTGTCGATCGCCAAGCGCTACCTGGGTCGGGGCATGCAGATCCTCGACCTGGTGCAGGAGGGCAACCTGGGCCTCATGCGTGCGGTCGAGAAGTTCGACTACACGAAGGGCTTCAAGTTCTCCACCTACGCCACGTGGTGGATCCGTCAGGCCATCACCCGGGCGAACGCGGACCAGGCCCGCACCATCCGGATCCCGGTGCACATGGTCGAGTCGATCAACAAGGTGCATCGCCACCAGCGGCTGCTCATCCAGGAGCTCGAGCGCGAGCCCACGATCGAGGAGCTCGCCAACAAGACCGACCTCACCCCGCAGCGGGTGAGGGAGATCCTGCGCATCTCGCAGGACCCGCTGTCGCTCGACTCGCCGGTGGGCGATGAGGACGACAGCCACCTCGCCGACTTCATCGAGGACCAGCACGCGGTCATGCCGGCCGACGTGGCCACGGCGAACTCGCTGTCGGAGCAGATCATGTCGGCGCTCGACGAGCTCTCCGATCGAGAGAAAGAGGTCGTGCGACTGCGCTTCGGTCTCGACGGCGACCAGCCCCAGACCCTCGAAGAGGTCGGGCGGCAGTTCGGCGTGACCCGCGAGCGCATCCGCCAGATCGAGTCCAAGACGCTGGCCAAGCTGCGCCACCCGCAGCGCCGCCAGAAGCTCGAGGACTACCTGCGGGCCGACTGACTCGGCCGACCGGTCGTCGGGCGAACCCAATTCCAGTGCGGACCGC
>JAEZAI010000308.1 GCA_023427825.1 Actinomycetes bacterium | reverse complement strand
CACCTCGGCCACGTCGGTGCCGAGCACCACCGGCCCGGCCGTCACAGAGGGCGCACCACCTGTCCCGGACGGGCGTCGGTCGGTGAGCCCTGCTCCACGCTCACCTCGCCGTTGACGATCGTGGAGTGGATGCCGACGGGCACGCCGCGGAAGCGGGCGGCGCCGGTCGCGGTCTCCCGCTCCTGCCGGCACGTCCCCACGTCGATGCGCTCGGCGTCGAACAGGAACAGGTCCGCCGCCCGGCCCGTGGCGAGCAGGCCACGGTCGCTCAGGCCGAGCACGGCGGCAGGGATGGCTGTGATCAACCGCACCGCCTCCTCGAGGCGCCAGACCTTCTCCCGCCGGCACCAGTTGGCCAGGAAGTGGGTCGACCACTCCTGACCGTCGTCGCGGTCCAGGTGGGCGCCGCCGTCCGACACGCCGACGATCATCTGCGGGTGCCGCTGCACGTCCGCCAGCAGGGCGTGCCACTCGGGCGTCTCGTTCGACCAGTGGAAGACGGCCCGGAGGTCGTCCGCGATCGCGGCGTCGAGCAGGACGTCGGCGGGGTGCGTGCCGTTGTCGGCCGCCAGATCCGCGATCGAGCGGCCGATCCACGACTGGTGCTCGGGCGCCGCGGTCTCGACCAGCCGCAGGCTCTGCCAGAACGGCGGCGGCAGCGTGGAGCCGGCCGCCGGGTCGCGGTTCGGGTTGTCGACCGCGATCCGCAGGGCCTCGCGCCGCTCCGGGTCCCGGAGCCAGCGCCGGCGCTCGTCGGGCTCCAGGCCCATCAGCTCGTGCCACAGCGGCACGCCCTCGTAGCGCGACGTGCCCTCGAGCAGCGTGAACGGGCCGTTGAGCGGTCGGGTCATCAGCAGCGAGTACACCGGCGTCCCGGTGGCGGCGGAGCGGTCGAGGAACGCCCGGGACTCTTCCCACGCCTGGGTGGGTGCGTCGATCTTGGACCGGCCGCCCAGGCCCTGGGTGATCACCGGGACGCCGCCCCGGCGTGACAGCTCGATCAGCAGGTCCCGGTCGGCGGCGTCGATGCCCTCGACGGCGCTCTCGGGGGCGTACGCGATCGAGCCGCGACCGAAGCGCCCGACGGCGTCGGCGAGCGACCGCAGCTCGTCGAGCGAGGCCAGCCGGCTCGGCACCGGACGGTCGGCCAGGTCCAGATGCGTGGGTGCGAGCGACGACGAGAAGCCGAGCGCACCCGCCTCCATGCCCGCCACCACCATGTCGTGCAGCGCGGCGATCTCGTCCTCCGTCGCCTCGCGCTCGTACGCCGCGTCGCCCATGACCCACCGGCGGATCGCCGAGTGCCCGACGTACATGCCGAGGTTCACCGAGAGCCGGCCGGGTCGGGTGTCGAGGAACTCCTCGAACGTCTCGAAGTCCCACTGCACGTGGTCGAGCGCCTGGAGGTCCATGCCCTCGACACGGGCGAACACCTGGGCGAGGTAGTCGCGGTCACCGGCGCGGCACGGTGCGACCGCGAAGCCGCAGTTGCCCGCCGCCACCGTCGTCACGCCGTGCAGCGACGCGGTGTCGCACACGGGGTCCCACGTGAGCTGAGGGTCGTAGTGGGTGTGCGCGTCGACGATGCCCGGCGCCACGACCAGGCCGTCCGCGTCGATCACCCGCGTCGCCGGGCCGTCGACCCGGCCGATCGCCGCGATCCGCCCGTCCTCGACGGCCACATCCGCGGTGCGGCCGGGGACGCCCGTGCCGTCGACGACGAGGCCGCCCCGGATGACGAGGTCGTACATGTTCGTTCCCTTCTGGTCGGTTGTGCGACCGTCCCCGGCGCCCGACGCGGGGCGCGGGGTCCGGTCGGTTCAGAGGAGGGCGATCGGGTTCACCGGGCTGCCCGTGCCCCCGGCGATCCGCAGCGACGCGATCGTCAGGAGGAACTCCCAACGGCCGTGCTCGCGGCACGCGGCCGCCAGCTCGTCGAGTCGCAGGTTGTCGATCAGGTGCAGCCCGATCGCCGTGATGCCGATCTGGTGGATCGGGAAGGGCCAGCCCTCGATGCCCGCGCCCGGCAGCACGTCCGAGATGCCGTCGCAGCCGAGCACAGCGACGTCCCGCTCGCGGAGCCACGGCAGGCACTCGGGGTGCAGGCCGGCGAGCCCGTCGCCGACCGGGTCGATGCCGCCGGCGGCGGCGCGCCGGACGTCTCGTCCGGTGCTGACGAGCAGCAGGTCACCTGGTCCCACCTCGAGCCCGGCGGCGCGCTCCGCCGCGTCCAGGTCGGCGAGCATCACGAGCTCGCCGCCGTCGAGGTGCTCGACGCCCCGGACCGCCGGCACGTCGAGCAGGACGCCGCGACCGACGATGCCCTCGGCCGCGTCCAGGATCGTGTTGCGGAGCGCGCCGGTGCTGAGGACGTGCTCCGGGCCGAGGCCGTTGAACATCCGGCCGCGCACGAACATGTGGCAGAGCGCGTCGATGTGGGTGATGCCCATGCCGTGGACGGACGTCCCGACGAAGTCGTGGCACGCCTCGTAGCCCTGCACACCCGTCGAGTCGATGGCGTCACCGCTGCGCAGCATGTGGTGCTGTGCCGGGTGCGGCGTCTCGGCCGACGGGCGCACCGGCAGATCGTGCGCGAGCGACACGGTGCGACCGCTGCGGACCAGGGTGGCGGCATGGGCACGGTGCGCGTCGGTGATCAACGCGAGCGCGCCGCGGTCGTCCCCGTCGTCCCAGCGACCCCAGTTGGACAGCTCGCCGAACAGCTCCTCGAGCTCGCCCGGCGTGGGCACGTCGGACGCGAAGCGCCCGGACGGTGAGGCGACCGCGGTCATGTGGGCTCCCCGGCGACGGCCGGGCGCTCCGGGTTGCGGGCAGGTGCGGGCGCGAGCGAGCGGTCGGTGGCCACGCCGCCGAGCAGCGCGTGCTGGAGCGCGGCGCGCTGGTGAGCCAGGTCCGCCGCCGCGGGCAGCGGTCGGTCGGAGTACCGGACGGTGTCGAGCAGCGCGTGGATCGAGCTGGTGGTGACCCTGACCATCACCTCGGGGTCGACCGTGGACAGGATCGAGCCGTCGACCCGGCCGGCGTCGAGCACCTCGAGCCAGAGGTCGAGCGTCTCGAGGCTCTGCTCCTTCACGTCCTGCAGCTCAGGCAGCGAGGAGAGCGTCGACCAGTCGTAGTGCAGGATCGTCAGCTCCTCGCGGTGCGCGGCGCAGATGTCGAAGACGACCGCGACCATCTGGTGGTAGCGGACGGCGCCGGGCGCGTCGGCGGCCAGGACCGCCCGCTGCGCCGGCAGGAGCTCGTCGTAGAACCCCCGCACGATCTCGTGCACCATCTCGGCCTTCGAGCGGAAGTGCGAGTACAGGCTGCCGGCGAGCAGGCCGACCGACTCCGCGATGTCCCGCACCGACGTCTGCGTGTAGCCGCGCTCGGCGATCTGGCGCCGTGCGACCTGCTGGATCTCCACCCGTCGTGACACCGGGGCGCTCACGACGCGCCCTCCGCACCCGCCGGCGCCGGAGCCCCGTTCATGTGGTTGCGCAGGTCGCCGGTCAGCACCTGCCGGTCCCGGCGCTCCTCGAACCGCCACCGACCGTCGACCTTGCGGAAGCGGTCCCGGTGGCGGCTGACGGCGATCGGCCGGAGCTCGAAGCCCGGCCGGGCCTGGAACACGGTCGCGTAGCTGCTGGCGGACGCCGAGTCGCCGGCGTCGTCGATCGTGATCGTCACGTTGGAGATCACGTGGCAGACGTCGGTCCGGCCGCCGTCGTAGGTGATCACGGCGTTGCGCCACAGCTCGAGCAGCGTGTCCCGACCCCGGAACTCGCTGCCGTCGCCCGCGACCACGGTGGCGTCGGCGAACAGGTCCGCCACGCCCTCCAGGTCGCCGTCGTCGATCCGATCGGCGTAGGCGTGGATCAGCGCCCTGATCTCTTCGCGGTCCTCGCTCACCTCGCGCTCCTCCCCTCCGGCGCCTCCCGGCGCTCCGATGGGTGCCGGCCGGCTCCCATGATCATCCCGCAGGTCATGCGCCTCACCCGTCGATCGCCATCGGATCGCCCGCCATGGCTCCTCCGTCGACCAGGAACTCGGCCCCCGTGCAGTACGACGCCGCGGGCGACGCGAGGAAGCAGACCATCTCGGCCACCTCGGACGGCCGGCCGATGCGGGGCACCGGCAGCGCGGCGAACACGGCGTCCTTGTCGACCGAGTCGAACTCGGGCGAGCTCACCATGGGCGTGTCGATCGTCCCTGGGTGGACGCTGTTCACGCGGATCCCGTCGCGACCGAGCTCGATCGCGGCCGACTTGGTGATGCCGCGGATCGCGAACTTGGACGCCACGTACGCCGACACGCCCGGGACGCCCTCGAACCCGGCGGTCGACGAGATGTTCGTGATCGTGCTGCCGCGGTCGGCCTCCCGGAGGGCCGGGATGGCGCTCTGCATGCCCAGGAAGCAGCCCAGCAGGTTGACCCGCAGCACGGCCTCGAAGTCCTCCTGCGGCATCCGCTCGATCATCCCGGTCAGGCAGATGCCGGCGTTGTTGACGAGCGCGTCCAGCGCGCCGAAGCGGTCGCGGGCCGCGGCCACGGCCGCGCCCCAGTCGGAGGCGCTCGTGACGTCCAGCTCGACGAAGTGCGCGGCGTCGCCCAGCGACTCGGCCAGGGCCGCGCCCTCGTCCACCAGGACGTCGCCGATCACCACGGCGGCGCCGCGCTCGACGAACAGGCGGGCCTCGGCCTCGCCCTGTCCGCGCGCACCGCCGCTGATCAGCGCCGTGTAGCCGTCCAACGACGTCATGCCGAGGGCGCCCCGAAGCGGTCCGAGGACACGCCCCACCAGGCCGGGCGGGGCACCCCGTCGGGCCACTGCCCGACGAGCCACACGAGCGACGCCACGTAGCTCTCGAGGCGCCAGCCCTCGGGCGTCCGCACGACCGTCGAGTCGTAGAAGCCGCCGTCGGACAGGATCGACTCGTCGCCGTCGCCCAGCGTGATCATCTGCGTGAACACGTAGTTGCGTGCCGTCGCAGGGTCGCCGTCCACGTCGATCACGACGTTCGTCATGTAGTGCTGCACGGCGGCGAAGATCGACAGCGACTCCCGGAGGTAGTCGACGATCGCCGGGTACGTGTCGCGGAT
>JAEZAI010000212.1 GCA_023427825.1 Actinomycetes bacterium | reverse complement strand
GCTCGGCGGCGACGCCCACGCGGCCCACACCGGCCGCCAGCGCCACCGCGAGCGCCAGTCCGGCGGCGACCAGCAGCGTGGTCGCGCCCCGCTCAGTCCTCGGCCGGGCCGTCGCCCGGGCCCTCGGTCTCCGCGGATGTCTCGCCCGCGGGCTCGGCATCCCCGGCACCGTCGCTGTCGGGACCGTCGCTGGCGTCATCGTCGTCCTCACCACCCAGCACCCGGGCCACGGCCGCCACACGGGTGTCGTCGTCCAGGTTCATGACCCGGACCCCCGTGGCGTCCCGGCCCTGCACCGAGATCGTGTCGACGCCGGTGCGGATCACCACGCCGGAGTCGTTGATGAGGAAGACGTCGTCGTCGTCGGCGACGAGGAGGCCGGTGACCACCCGACCCCGGTCGGCGTGCAGCTTGTGGGCGCGCACGCCCTGGCCGCCCCGGCCCTGGGTGTTGAACTGGTCGACCTCGGTCCGCTTGCCGTAGCCGGCGTCGGTGATCGTCAGCAGCTTGAGGCCGTCCGCGATCGGCGCCGCGCCCACCACCCGGTCGCCCTCGCGCAGCTTCATGCCACGGACGCCGCTGGCGGTGCGCCCCATGGGCCGCACGTCGGTCTCCTTGAACCGGATGCCCTGGCCGGCCTCGGACACGATCAGGATCTCGTCGTCGTCCGACGTGGCGAGGACGCGGACCAACTCGTCGCCGTCGCGAAGGTTGATCGCGATCAGCCCGTCCTGACGGGAGCTGTCGTAGGCGTTGAACAGCGTCTTCTTGACCACGCCGTTGGCGGTCACGAAGAACAGGTACCGGTGCGACTCGTAGTCGCGGGTGTCGATGATCGTCTGGATCTTCTCGTCGGGCTGGAGCCGGAGCAGGTTGACGATCGCCAGGCCCTGCGCGGTCCGGTCCCGCATGGGGATCCGGTGCGCCTTGAGGCGGTACACCTTGCCGCGGTTCGAGAAGAACAGCAGGAACGCGTGCGCCGAGGTGTGGATGAGGTCCGTGATGTAGTCCTCGTCCTTGAGCTTGGCGCCGGCCACGCCGCGGCCGCCGCGGCCCTGGGTGCGGAACACGTCCGCTGCGACCGTCTTGATGTAGCCGCGGGCGGTCATGACCACGACGACCTCTTCGTCGTCGATGAGGTCCTCGATCTCCAGATCGCCGTCGTCGTGCTCGAGCGACGTGCGCCGCTCGGTCGCGAACTCCTCGCGGATCGCGACCATCTCCTCCTTGATCACGGCGCGCAGCTTGGCGTCGTCGTCGAGGATCGCCTGCAGCTCGGCGATGGTGGCCCGCAGCTGCGCCATCTCCTCCTCGAGCCGCTCACGGCCCAGGCGGGTGAGCGTGGAGAGGCGCATGTCGACGATCTCGGTCGCCTGGATCTCGCTGAACCCGAACGCCTCGCCCTGCAGGGTGCTGATGGCCGCGCCGCGGTCCTCGGAGGCCCGGATGGCGGCGATGATCTCGTCGATCAGGTCGAGCGCCCGCAGGAAGCCCTCGACGATGTGCGCGCGGCGCTCGGCCTTGGCCAGCCGGAACCGCGACCGCCGGGTGATGACCTCGACCTGGTGCTCGATGTAGTGCGCGATGGCGTCGCGCAGGTTGAGCGTGCGGGGCACGCCGTCGACGAGCGCCACGAAGTTGGTGGCGAAGCTGGTCTGCAGCGGCGTGTGCTTGTAGAGGTTGTTGAGCAGCACGTTGGCCGGCGCGTCGCGCTTGAGCTCGATCACCAGACGCGGCCTGCCCTTGGAGCTCTCGTTGCGCAGCTCCCGGATGCCCTCGAGCACGCGTGCGTTCACCAGCTCGGCGATCTTCTCCTCGATGGTCTCCACCGAGGTCTGGTACGGGATCTCGGTGACGACGATGCGGTCGCCCTTGGGGCCCTCCTCGATCTCGGCCAGGGCTCGCATCTTGATCGAGCCGCGGCCCGTGCGGGCGGCCGCCACGATGCCGGCGCGACCCATGATCTGCGCGCCGGTCGGGAAGTCGGGGCCCTTGACGAACTCGAGCAGGTCGTCGGGCGTGGCGTCGGGGTGCTCCAGCAGGTGCACCGTCGCGTCGATGACCTCGCCCAGGTTGTGCGGCGGGATGTTGGTGGCCATGCCGACCGCGATGCCCTGGCTGCCGTTCACGAGCAGGTTGGGGAACCGGCTCGGCAGCACCGTGGGCTCCTCGGTGGAGCCGTCGAAGTTGGGGACGAAGTCGACGGTGTCCTCGTCGATGTCCGCGAGCATGTGCATGGCGAGCGCGGTCAGCCGGCACTCGGTGTAGCGGTAGGCGGCCGGCGGGTCCGACGGCGAGCCGAAGTTGCCGTGCGGGTCGATCAGCGGGTGCCGCAGCGAGAAGTCCTGGCCCATGCGGACCAGCGCGTCGTACACCGACTGGTCGCCGTGGGGGTGGTACTTGCCGAGCACGTCGCCGACGACGGTGGCGCACTTCTTGTGGTTCCGGTCGGGCCGCAGGCCCGCCTCGTGCATGGCCCAGAGGATCCGGCGGGGCACCGGCTTGAGGCCGTCGCGGGCGTCGGGCAGGGCCCGCGACACGATGACGGACATGGCGTAGTCCAGGAAGGACTGCTCCATCTCCTGCTGGATCTCGATCGGCTCGATCGAACCGAACGTGACGGCCACGGCGTCCTCGCCGGGCTCCTCGACGGCGTCGTCCGCCGCACCGGTGGGCTCGTCGGGATCCTGGGGTGTGTCGTCGCTCATGTGTCCCTTGGGGATCGGTCGGCGGTCGGGGTTCGTGGGGGGCGGCGCGCCCGCCTCAGATGTCGAGGAACCGGACGTCCGACGCGTTGGTCTGGATGAAGTGCTTGCGGCTCTCCACGTCGTCGCCCATGAGGATCGAGAAGACCTCGTCCGCGATGACGGCCTGCTCCACCGACACCTGCAGCAGCGTCCTCTGGGCCGGGTCCATGGTGGTGGCCCACAGCTCGTCGGCGTCCATCTCGCCCAGGCCCTTGAGTCGCTGGAACTCGTTCTTGTGGTTGGGGTGCTCGGCCAGGAACGCTGCCTTGGCGGCGTCGTCCTTGAGGTAGATCTTGTTGCGCCCGACCTCGGTGGAGTACAGCGGCGGCTGCGCGATGTAGATGTGGCCGCCCTCGATCAGCGGGCGCATCTGGCGGAAGAAGAACGTCAGCAGCAGCGTGCGGATGTGCGAGCCGTCCACGTCGGCGTCGCACATGAGGACGACCTTGTGGTACCGGATGCGGTCGTAGTCGAACTCCTCGCCGACGCCGCCGCCGATGGCCGAGATCAGGGCCTGGACCTCGGTATTCTTGAGCATCTTGTCCAGACGGGCGCGCTCGACGTTGAGGATCTTCCCGCGGATGGGGAGGATCGCCATGGTGGCCGGGTTGCGGGCGTCCTTGGCGGAGCCGCCGGCCGAGTTGCCCTCCACGATGTAGAGCTCGGACTCGCGAGGGTCCTTGGACGAGCAGTCCGCGAGCTTGCCCGGCAGGCCGGCGCCGTCCAGCGCCGACTTCCGCCGGGTGGCATCACGCGCGTTGCGTGCCGCCTCGCGCGCCCGGGCGGCCTGCACGGACTTCTGGAGGATCCGCTTGGCCTCGGACGGGTGCTCCTCGAGCCACTCCGAGAGCTTCTCGTTGGTGGCGCGCTCCACGAGCGAGCGCATGGGGACGTTGCCGAGCTTGGCCTTGGTCTGTCCCTCGAACTGGGGCTCGGTGAGCTTGACCGAGATGATGGCGGTCAGGCCCTCGCGGATGTCCTCGCCCTGGAGGTTCGGGTCCTTCTCCTTGAGATGGCCGTGCTCGCGGGCGTAGCGGTTCACCGTGTTGGTGAGGGACTTCTTGAAGCCCTCCTCGTGCATCCCGCCCTCGATGGTGGAGATGCCGTTGGCGAAGCTGTGGAGGCCGTCCGCGTTGTAGCCCGTGTTCCACTGGAAGGCGACCTCGACCGCCATGGACTCGGCGTCGGTCGACTCCTCCTGCGCGTAGTAGCCGACGTCGCTGAAGAGCGCTTCCTTGGCGGCGTTCACGTGGCTGACGAAGTCCCGGATGCCGCCCTCGTAGTGGAACACGACCGGGTCGGTGGCGTGATCGGGACGGTCGTCGCGGAACGAGATGCGCAGGCCGGCGTTCAGGAACGCCATCATCTGGAAGCGCTCGGTCAGCGTGGCGGCACGGAAGTTGGTCTCGTCGAAGATCGACGGGTCGGGCCAGAACCGCACGGTGGTGCCGGTGCGCGGCGAGCCGTCGGGGCCGGCCGGGGCATCGCCGATCACGTGGAGCTTGTCCACGAGCTCGCCGCCGTCGGCGAACGCCATGGCATGGCGCTTGCCGCTCTGGTCGATCTCGACCTCGACGCGGGAGGACAGCGCGTTCACCACGGAGATGCCGACGCCGTGCAGGCCGCCCGAGACCTTGTACGCGCCGCCGCCGAACTTGCCGCCGGCGTGCAGCACGGTGAGCACGACCTCGGCCGCCGACATGTCGGGGTACTGCAGCGACGTGTCGACGGGGATGCCGCGGCCGTCGTCGCGGACCTCGCACCCGCCGTCGGGCAGCAGCGAGACCTCGATGGTCGTGGCGTAGCCCGCCATGGCCTCGTCGACGGAGTTGTCGACCACCTCGTAGACCATGTGGTGCAGGCCGGCGGGGCCTGTGGACCCGATGTACATGCCGGGCCGCTTCCGGACGGCCTCCAGGCCCTCCAGGACCTGGATCGACTCCGCGCCGTACGTGGTGGGTTCTGATGACAAGCCCGGCCTCCGAGGGGTGGTGCAGTGGTCCGTTGCGGGCCCGGGACGGTCTCCGGCCGGTTGCCGCCACGGCACTCCAGGTGCTGTGGACAACTTGTGGAGAACGGTGTTCACGAGTGCCGTCGAACGAGCCCTCATGCTACCACTCCGGCATCCCCCGACCCGGCCACCGGGACCGGGTACCGGTCCCCCCGGACGGCCCGTTGCGGCGGGCCCTCAGGACCTCGGATCGACCCGGATCTCGACCTGTTCGACCGCCTCGCAACCGCACAGCTCGTTGGCCGC
>JAEZAI010000299.1 GCA_023427825.1 Actinomycetes bacterium | reverse complement strand
GCTGCGACAAATCCGAGACGAACACGAGGTTGCCCAGCGACTTCGACATCTTCTCGCCGTCCATGCGGACCATCGCCTGGTGCATCCAGTGGCGCACCAGGGGCTCACCCGTGGCGGCTCGCGACTGCGCCGCCTCGCACTCGTGGTGAGGGAAGATCAGGTCGGTGCCCCCTCCGTGCAGGTCGATCGTGGTGCCCAGCTCGCGCAGGCACAGCGCCGAGCACTCGATGTGCCACCCGGGGCGGCCCGGCCCCCACAGCGAGTCCCAGGACGGCTCCTCGGGCAGGCTCGGCTGCCAGAGCACGAAGTCGAGCGGGTCGCGCTTGTGCGGGTCGTCGACGTTGCCGCCCCGCTCCGCCGCCAGCTCCAGCATCTGCTCGCGCGTGTAGTGGCTGATCTCGCCGAACTTCGGGAAGTTCGCCACCTCGAAGTAGACGGCACCGCCGGCCTGGTAGGCGTAGCCCCGGTCGAGCACCATGCCGATGAAGCCGCGGATGTCGGGGATGGCCGAGGTGGCCCGCGGCTCGGAGAAGGCCGGGATCATCTCGAGCCGCTCCATGTCGGCGTCGAAGCGGGCGAGCTCCGCGGCCGCGAGGTCCAGGTAGTGGACGCCGAGCTCGCGGGCCTTCGGCAGGATGCTGTCGTCGACGTCGGTGATGTTGCGGACGCAGCGGGTGTCGTGTCCCAGGTCGCGGAGCCGGCGCTGCAGCACGTCGTACGTCAGGTACGTCGCTGCGTGGCCGAGGTGCGTCGAGTCGTACGGCGTGATGCCGCACGTGTACATCGTGACGATGCGGTCGGCCGGCTCGAACGGGACGATCGCCTCTCGGGCGGTGTCGTAGAGGCGCACGGTCGGGAGGCTACGGCAGCCGGATCCCGGCGAGGGACCGCTGCAGCCGTCCCATCTGCCTCAGGCCGGCAGGCTCCATCTGCCTCAGGCCGGCAGGCTCCATCTGCCTCAGGCCGGCAGGCTCCATCTGCCTCAGGCCGGCAGGCCGGTGAACCGGACCGCCACCCGCGTCTTGTACTTCACGTTGACCTGCAGGAGCACCGCGGCGAACGCCTCGATCGGCGCCGCGTTCGACAGCTCGCCGGCGTCGACCGCCCGCAGGTCGGGGATCTTCGACACGATGTCGATCGTGGTCGCCGTGGCCGACGGGTGGTCCGAGCACACGAGCACGCCGGACTCGACCGGGTGGCCGATGTCGCCGAGCTCCGCGGCCGGCACGTGGTGCATGCTCGCCGCGACCAGCGAGCGCGGGATCGCCGCCTGCACCGACGCCGCCACCGAGCCGCGCGGCGGCACCAGGGGCTGGAACTCGTGGCCGACCCGGGCGAGGGCGTTGGCCATGGAGATCACGACCTTGCCCTTCAGCTCGCGGTCGCACTCCTTGACCGTGGCGGCCGCGGCGTCCCACGGCGTGGCGACGAAGACGACCTCGGCCGACGCGGCGGCGTGGTTGTCGCCCGCCTCGATGGCCAGCTCCCGCTCGGGCCACTTGGAGAGGATCTTGTCCCGCACCTCCATGGCCCGATACTTCGAGCGCGATCCGACGACCACGTCGAAACCGACCGACGCCAGTCGAGCGGCCAAGCCGCTGCCGGCCGGACCCGTACCACCCAGGACACCGATCTGCATCCGGGCAGTGTGCTAGCGGGACCTGCCGAGTTGCAACCACGGCGGCACCTCGCCCGCCGCGAACCAGACCCGCTCCGCGGCGCCGGTCGAGCGGTCCCGGTCCATCGCCCCGACGAACAGGTCGTCGACCTGGCTCGGGTAGCAGCGTCGCAGGAGCCGGTGCAGGCGCTCGGTCACCGGTCCCGAAACGTCGACCGGTCCCAGGTCCTCGCGGAGCGAGGCCATCCGGGCCGCCACCGCGTCCGGGCCGACCAGCGACGCGTACGGGCGGTCCTCGTAGAACCCGATCCGGTCGTGGTGCTCCGCCGCCAGCCGGCGACCCGCCTCGGCCACCAGGCGGTGGTCGAGGTGGTCGCCGATCCCTGCGGGGACGAGCAACGTGGTCCCGCTCCCCCGCAGCCGACGCATCCACGTCGTGAGCTCCACCACGAGGTCCTCGTCGAGCGCCGCGTCGGCCGCCAGCAGCACGTCCGCGTCGAGCTCGCCGGTGCGGAGCACGACCTCCTCCCACGACGACGTGCCGACGCGGTACCCGAACGCCGCCTGCGCCAGCGCCTCCTCCGACCGTCGCCACACGGTCACGGGCAGCGTCCGCCCCCGCGTCGGGTGGAACCACCGCGTGAAGTTGGAGCGGCCGAACACCACCTCGACGCGCACGCGGCACGTCGACAGCGGCCCGTCCAGCAGGCTCTGGCCCAACGACAGGGGCGCATCGTCGAAGTGCGGCGAGACGATCGTGACCGCGGACCGCGCCCGGCGGGCGCGCGGTCGCCGCGCCGTCCGGTGGTCCTGAGCCCCGTCCCCGGTCACGGGCGCGCCCAGTAGCCCGGGTTGGCCACGGCCAGCTTGTCCCGCACCGACGCCCGCACCGCCGAGGTCACC
>JAEZAI010000288.1 GCA_023427825.1 Actinomycetes bacterium | reverse complement strand
CCACGAGTACGTCGCCACCACGTTGGAGGCGATGATCGTGTTCTCCAGGTCGAACGCCGCGAGCTGGCGCTCGGGCGCCAGCACCTGCGCCCGCAGCCGGTCGGTCCGGGCGTCGCCGGCGCGCTTGGTGGGCGACGAGCGGGCCCGGCCGTGCGCCACCACCGACGGCAGGTGCACCTCGGTGATGTAGCGGTCCCAGTCGATGACCCGCGGGTCGAGCGTGAAGCTGTCGTGGTCCTCGGGTGACAGCCGCGCGTCGAGCTCGAGCAGGTGCTCGATCCCGTAGACCGCCTCGCACTCGGTGTACGCGCCGTAGAGCTCCACGTACGACAGCGCCCGCCGGGCCTGCTCACGCTTCTCCTCGACCGTCGCGCCCCACTGCGCCGCCTTGCCGCGGAGGGGCAGCGAGGCGACGACCTTCTCGGTCCGCTCCAGGAGCGACGTGGCGCGTCGGAGCTGGCCCTCGACCCGACCTCGGCCCGGGAACGACCAGTCGGGCACCACGATCGGCTGCCCGTTGCGGTCGTACAGCGGACGCTCGGTGAACCACTCTCGCACCCGGTCGACGAGCTGCTGGTACTTGAGCGGGTTGGCGTCGCCGGTGGCGCCCTGCACGATCCCCGGATCGCGGGACGCCGCGGCGGCGATGATCGCGGCGACGACGAGGTCGACCGGGATCACGTCGATCACGCCCTCGGGCACGCCCGGGAACTCCTTCAGCAGGCCGCGGGCGTAGCTGAGGATGATCGGCTCCGCCATGCGGAAGCCGCGGATCCAGCCGGGCCGCGGCTCGGCGATCGCAGACTCGATGATCGACGGGCGCACGATCGTGTGCGTGATCGGCACGTCGGACGCCGCCAGCGTCTGGCCGAGCGCCACCTCGCCGAGCGCCTTGGTGAACGCGTAGGCATCGGGCCACCCGACCGACGCGGCCCGGGCCCGGCCGAACGTGACCATGCGGTCGTGCACCCAGTCCCGGCGCAGGCTCTCGGTCCGCTCGGCGAGCAGCGGCCCGCCCGCCGGGCCGAGCTCGGTGCGCGCATCGGCGCGGAACCCCTCGAGCCGCTCCGGCGTGCGGCTCTCGGCGTCGACGTCCGCCCGCGTGCGCCGGGCCGCGGCCACCTCGGCCCGCCAGTCCAGGTCCGCGAAGAACGGGTTGGACGTGACCGGCTCCTCGGGCGCCGCGCCCCGGCGGTTGCCGGCGACGTAGCACGTGCTGACCGCCACCAGGTGCGGCGCCGCGCCGAGCTCCTGCAGCGTCTCGGCGATGCGCACAGGACCCATCAGGTTGATCTCGACCGCCCTGTCGAGCGGCGAGTCGAAGGCGACCGTCGCAGCCGAGTGGATGACCACGTCGGCGGCCGCGAGTGCCGACCGGCCCTCGTCGTCCAGACCGAGCCCGTCGGAGCCGACGTCGCCGCTGACCGCGCGCACCCGGGCCGCGGCCTCGGCGAAGCCCTCGTCGCCCAGCTCGGCGCGCAGGCGGTCGAAGCAGTCGTTGCGGAGCACCTCGCGCTCCAGCCGGCGCTGCGCGCTCGACCGTCGCCCGTCGCGGATCAGCAGCGTGATCTGCACGTCGGGGACGCAGCGCAGCAGGCGCTCCACGAGGGCGGTCCCCACGAAGCCGGTCGCGCCCGTCACGAACACGCGCTTGGCGGCCAGACCGTCGATGATCACGGGGGTAGTCCCTATCAGATCCTGGACGCGGGGAAGACCTGAGCGCCGTTCAGGTCGGTCACGGGCCCGTCGCGAAGCGGCTGCGGCGATCGTGCCGCTCGAGCGCGAGCCGGACGAGCTCGTCGATCAGCTCCGGGTACGGCAGGCCGGACTCGTGCCAGAGCTTGGGGAACATCGAGATCGGCGTGAAGCCCGGCAGGGTGTTGATCTCGTTGACGAGCACCCGGCTCCCGTCGGGGTCCCACGCCGGCGTGAGGAAGACGTCCACCCGGGCCATGCCCTCGGCCCGCAGCGCCACGAAGGTGCGCACGGCCAGGTCGCGGATCTGCTCGGACAGGTCGTGGTCGAGCTCCGCCGGGATGACCGTGCGGGCCGCCCCGGCGTGGTACTTGTCCTCGTAGTCGTAGAACTCCGCGGCCGGGATGATCTCGCCGACCACCGAGGCCCGGGGCATGAGGTTGCCGAGCACGCCGCACTCCAGCTCGCGCGCCCGCACCTCGGCGGTGCCGACGCCCTGCTCGACCACGAACCGCTCGTCGTAGCGCGCGGCCTCCTCGAGCCCGGCGAGCACACCATCCACGTCGGTCGCACGGGAGACGCCGATCGACGAGCCCATGTTCGCCGGCTTCACGAACACGATCGGCCCCAGCTCCTCGAGCAGCCGCTCGGCCAGGCCGGGGGTGGACAGGTCGGAGCGCAGCAGCTGGCGCCATCGCGGCTGCGGGATGCCGTGGGCGTCGAGCACGGTCTTGGCCATCGTCTTGTCCATGGCGACGGCGGAGCCCAGCACGCCCGCCCCCACGTAGGCGACGCCCGCGAGCTCGAGCATCCCCTGCACCGTGCCGTCCTCGCCGTTGGGCCCGTGCAGCACCGGGATGACCACGGTGGGAAGGTCGGTGCCGTCGCCGGCGTCGGGGCGGGCGAGCGCGAGCGGGTCGGTCTGCGGGCCCGCGATGTCGACGGCGGGCGGCAGCTCCTTGCGGGCGTCGAGCAGCTCCGCCGCGGCCTCGGCCAGCTGCCACCGACCCTCACGGGTGATGCCGACGGGCACGACGTCGTACCGCTCCGGATCGATCGCCCGGAGCACGTGGCTGGCCGACGCCCGGCTCTCGTCGTGCTCTGCGGAACGGCCGCCGAACAGCACGACGAGCCGGATGCGATCGGGAGGAGGGGTCACGGTGGCCGAGTCTGTCACGGGCCTGGCGACCCGCCGACGCCACATAGCATCCTCGGCCGTGGAGCTGAACGCCGCCGACCTGGCCCGACGACTCGGCGGCACGCTGAACTCGCAGGACGGGCTGGTGGTGGACGGGCTCGTGCTGGACGGGCTGGCGATCGACTCCCGGCTCGTCCGGCCCGGCCAGCTGTTCGCCGCCCTGACCGCGGAGCGGGACGGCCACGACTTCGTGCCGTCGGCCTTCGCCGCCGGCGCCGCGGCCGCCCTCGTCGAGCGGGCCGATCCCGGCTGGGTCGGTCCGAGCATCGTCGTCCCGTCGGTGCGCGACGCGCTGGCCGAGCTCGCCCGGGTGGCGCGCGAGCGGCTGCCCG
>JAEZAI010000024.1 GCA_023427825.1 Actinomycetes bacterium | reverse complement strand
GGAAGTCGCGCACGAAGGCCACGGCGTCCTCGTCGCCGCGGAGCTGGTCGGGGTTCGCCACCCCGCCCGGCAGAACGCCGGAAGGTCGTCGGGCTTGCGGCTGGTGATGAGGTTGCCGTCCACGACGACCTCCTCGTCCACCCAGTCCGCGCCCGCATTGCGCAGGTCGGTGCGCAGGCTCGGCCACGACGTCATCCGCCGGCCGTCCACCACGTCGGCCTCGACGAGCGTCCACGGGGCGTGGCAGATCGCGGCCAGCGGGCGGCCGGTGCGCAGGAAGTCGCGCACGAAGGCCACGGTGTCCTCGTCGCCGCGGAGCTGGTCGGGGTTCGCCACCCCGCCCGGCAGAACGCCGCCGTCGAACGCGGACGGGTCGGCCGCCGCCGTGGTGAGGTCGACCTCGAACACGTCGGCCTTGTCCAGGTGGTCGAACGCCTGCACCTTGCCGGGGTCGGTGGCCACCAACGTGGGTTCGCCGCCGGCCTCGCGCACCGCCTTCCACGGCTCGGTGAGCTCCACCTGCTCCACGCCTTCGTTCGCCACCACGAATGCGATGCGCTTGCCCTTCAGCTGCTGGTCCATGTCGCCTCCAGATCTCGTGCTGGCAGGGGCCTACCCGCCCCATCGAGGGCCGATGCCGGAACCACCCGGACGGGTGCGACTCGGCGCCCGGGGATCGACGATCGACGCGCTGCATCGTCCCGATCGACGAATTGGATCGAAGATCCGACGCACGCGGGAGGGGCGTGTTCGTAGGGTGAGGCGCGGGCGGAAGCCGGCCGCCGAACCGGGCCGGGACCCAGCGACCCACAAGGGGGGACCACGTGTCTGAGAGCGAGAACCCTGCCATTCCGTCTCCGGAACCGGAACTGAACCGCCGACCCCGGAGCAACAAGGACTGGTGGCCCGACCAGCTCGACCTGTCGGTGCTCCACCAGCGCCATCCGGCCGCCGATCCCCTCGGCGGCCAGTTCGACTACGCCGAGGCGTTCGCCGAGCTCGACGTGGACGCCTTGAAGCAGGACGTCATGGCTGTGATGACCGACTCCCAGGAGTGGTGGCCGGCCGACTGGGGCCACTACGGCCCGCTCTTCATCCGGCTGTCCTGGCACGCGGCCGGGACGTATCGCATCGCGGACGGCCGGGGTGGTGGCGGCGAGGGCGCGCAGCGCTTCGCGCCGCTGAACAGCTGGCCGGACAACGCCAGCCTGGACAAGGCCCGCCGGCTCCTCTGGCCGGTGAAGCAGAAGTACGGCCTGAAGATCTCGTGGGCCGACCTCCTGGTGTTCGCGGGCAACTGCGCACTCGAGTCGATGGGCTTCGAGACGTTCGGCTTCGCGTTCGGACGCCCCGACATCTGGCAGCCCGACGAGCTGTACTGGGGTCCCGAGGACACCTGGCTCGGCGACGAGCGCTACAGCGGCGAACGCGACCTCGAGAACCCGCTGGGCGCCGTGCAGATGGGACTCATCTACGTGAACCCCGAGGGGCCCAACTCCAACCCCGACCCCCTGGCCGCCGCCGTGGACATCCGTGAGACGTTCGCCCGCATGGCGATGAACGACGAGGAGACCGCGGCGCTGATCGTGGGCGGGCACACGTTCGGCAAGTGCCACGGCGCGGTCGACCCGTCCTGCATCGGACCCGAGCCCGAGGGGTGTCCCGTGCAGCACCAGGGTCTCGGGTGGCCGAACTCGTGCGGCACCGGCGTGGGCGCGGACGCGATCACCAGCGGTCTCGAAGGTGCGTGGACCAACTCGCCGACCACGTGGGACAACGGCTTCCTGGAGAACCTCTACGGCTACGAGTGGGAGCTGACGACCAGCCCCGCCGGCGCCCAGCAGTGGACGCCGACCGACCCCGCAGCGGCCGACAAGGTCCCCGACGCGCACATCCCCGACAAGCGCAACGCCCCGATGATGCTGACCACGGATCTCGCCCTGCGCTTCGACCCGATCTACGGGCCGATCACCAAGCGCTGGCTCGAGAACCCGCAGGAGCTCGCCCCGGCGTTCGCGAAGGCCTGGTACAAGCTGCTCCACCGCGACATGGGTCCCGTCTCCCGCTACCTCGGCCCGTGGGTCCCCGAGCCGCAGCTCTGGCAGGACCCGGTGCCCGACGTCGACCACGAACTGGTGGGCGACGCCGAGATCGCGGCCCTCAAGGAGAAGGTGCTCGGTTCGGGGCTCTCGGTGTCGCAGCTCGTGGCGACGGCGTGGGCGTCCGCCTCGACGTTCCGCGGGACCGACAAGCGGGGCGGGGCGAACGGCGCCCGTATCCGCCTGGCGCCACAGAAGGACTGGAACGTGAACCAGCGGGCGGAGATCGCCACCGTGGTGTCCCAGCTCGAGGGCATCCAGAACGACTTCAACGGGTCGCAGTCCGGGAACGTCCGCATCTCGCTCGCCGACCTCATCGTGCTCGCCGGTTCGGCGGCGGTGGAGAAGGCGGCGAAGGACGCCGGCTTCGACGTCGCCGTGCCGTTCCACCCCGGACGCACCGACGCGACGCAGGACATGACCGACGTGGAGTCGTTCGAGGTGCTCGAGCCCCGGGCGGATGGGTTCCGCAGCTACATCCAGGAGGGCGAGAAGCTGGCTCCGGAGACGCTGCTCCTCGACAACGCCACCCTGCTGACGCTGACGGCGCCGGAGATGACGGTGCTGGTGGGCGGCATGCGCGTGCTCGGCACCAACGTCGGCGGCACCTCCTACGGCGTGTTCACCGACCGGCCCGGCGTGTTGAGCAACGACTTCTTCGTCAACCTGCTCGACATGGGGACCGAGTGGTCGACGTCGTCCACCGAGCACGTCTACGAGGGCAAGGACCGCTCCTCGGGCGCGGTGCGCTGGACGGCGACGGCCATCGACCTGGTCGTCGGCTCCCACTCGGTCCTGCGGGGGATCGCCGAGGTCTATGCATCGTCCGACGGCGGCCAGCGCTTCGCCCAGGACTTCGCAGCCGCCTTCGGCAAGGTCATGGAGCTCGACCGCTTCGACCTGCGGTGATCGCACCAGCCGGGTCCTCCGGGGCCCGGCTGGCACACTTCGGGTCGTGGACGACGACACGTTCAAGGCCCTCGCCGCCGCATGCCCCGTCGAGCTCGGGAGCAGCGACTGGCGCCCGATCACGCAGACGGAGGTCGACGCGCACGCGGCCACCACCGGCGACGCCCAGTGGATCCACAACGATCCCGGGCGTGCGCAGCTCGAGTCGCCGTTCGGCGGGCCGATCGTGCAGGGTTTCTTCCTGCTGTCGACGTTCACCGAGCTCTCGTCCGGGCTCACGTTCCCCGACGTCGGACCGGTCGAGCTGATGGTCAACTACGGCTTCGACCGCCTGCGGTTCGTGCGGCCGGTGCCGGTGGGGGCGGCGGTCCGGCTGCGGGGCCGGCTCGCCCGTGTCGAGCGACGCGACGGCGGCCGGGCCGTGCTGTCGGTCGACGTGGAGCTGGAGGTCGACGACGACGTCGACCGGCCGGCGGTGGCGGGCCGGTGGCTGTTCCTCGCCCAGGGCCCCGCCTGAGCGGACCGGGCTGGTGCTGCCCTCCGCCGGGCGGGCTGGCGCTGCCCTCCGCCGGGC
>JAEZAI010000005.1 GCA_023427825.1 Actinomycetes bacterium | reverse complement strand
CCACCACGGCGTTGCCGGACCAGCTCGCGGTCACGGCGACGAGCGCCGGGGACGTGATCGACGTGGACGTCGACGACCCGGTGGTCGACATCGCAGACGCCACGACGGTCTGCGTGCACGTGCGCCTCCAGGGCGAGGGACCGGCCGAGGTGGCCGAGGCCGAGGGCTCGTCGTGCTGGAGCCCCTCCGAGGGCGACGCGCTCACCGAAGCACCGCTCCCGCTGGTCACGGCCGAGATCGGCTGCTCGGCCGCCCCCGTCGAGCGACCCGACCCCGACGCGCCGACCACGACCACCACGACCGTGCCCGGGGCCGTCCACCACTCGTTCCGGTTCACGCTGCCGGAGGGGCTGGACCCCGGCACCCACGTGGCCGAGGTGGCCGCCGTGGTCGGCACCGGCGACGGCTGTCCGACGGCGACCCCGGGCGACGACGAGGACGTGGCGGTCACCAAGGCCACCGTCGAGGTGCCCTGAGCCGTCGGCGATCGGCCGAGGCTGCGGTCACCCGCCCCGGCGGGCGATGACCTCGTCGTAGAGCGCCTCCCAGGACCGGACCGCAGCGTCCGCGTCGAAGCGCTCGAGGCCGACCTCCCGGGCCCGCGCCCCCATCGTGGCCCGCAGCTCGGGATCGCCGCGGAGCCGCGCCCGCGCGGCGACGACCGCGTCCAGGTCCTCGACCGGGACGACGATGCCGGTGTCGCCGTCGTCGACCGCCTCGCGCACGCTGCCGACCTCGGTGGCGACCACCGGCACGCCCGCCTGCATGGCCTCCATGACGGTCACCGGGAACGCCTCCAGCCGGGACGGCAGCAGGTACACGTCGAAGGTCGGCAGCACGTCGCGGGCGCGGTCGTCCCAGCCCCGCAGCTCCACCCGGTCGCCCACGCCCAGCTCCTCGATCAGCGCCTCGAGCGCCGGGCGCTCGGCGCCGTCGCCGACGACGACCAGGCGCGAGCCCGGGCCGAGCCGCTCGACGGCGCGGATCGCCAGGTCGATGCCCTTGACCGCGTCGTGGCGGGACAGCATGCCGACGGTGAAGTCGTCGGTGGTCCGCGGCGGTGGGTCGAGCTCCACGATCGGCACCCCCGAGTGGATGACGCGCATGGAACCCTCTGGCAGCTCGCCGAGCTCCTCGATGATCCGGGCGGCCCGGTGCCCGACGGCCACGTGCGCGTCGGCGCGGTCGGAGGTGATCCGCTTGAGCCGGTTGGACAGCGACGACCACGTCCCCACCGGGGAGTGCTCGAGCACCACCACCGGGAGGCCGGGGATCGTGAGCGCGGCGGCGAGCGCCCACTGGCACGACGACATCGTGGACAGGTTGAAGTGCACCAGGTCGGGCCGCAGCCACTTGAACGCCCGGCGGTGCTGGACCATCGCCCGCACGTCGCTGCGGTCGTGGATCTCGTCGAGCACCAGGTACCTGGAGCCCGGCCGCCGGGCGGCCAGCCACCGGATCACCTCCTCGTGGGGACCGACCACCGTCACCCGGATGTCGGGACGGAACCGCTCGATGAACATGCCCATCGACGACTCGGCACCGCCGCGCTCGGCGGCGTCGGTGTAGACGACGAGGTGCATGGGGGGTTCTCTGGTCGGGTCTACAGGTAGCCCGGGGCGTGCAGCGGCCAGGGCCGCTCGACCTCGAGCAGTCGGGCGAAGCGCAGCGGGACCTCGTCGACGTGGCGGCGGCCGATCACCTGCAGGCCGATCGGCAGCCCGTCGGCGCTGAGGCCGGCCGGGACCGAGACCGCCGGGTTCCAGCAGAGGTTGGCCAGCATCGTGAACGGCACGCTCATGGCCTGGTTGACCTCGACGCCGCCGATCACCGAGGGCGAGGGCCCCTTGGCCGGGAAGGCGGGCACCGCGGTCGTCGGCGTCATCAGCACGTCGATCTCGCTGAACAGCGTGGCCATGTCCCGCTGCAGCTGGAGCCGGCGGCGGTAGCCGTTGACCAGCGTGCGCAGCGGCCGGTCGTAGGTCGCCTCGAGCGACATCCGCACGAACGGCGTGAGGTCGTCGGCCCGCTCCGGCCAGTGCTCGTGCTCCTGGATGCCGAGCCACAGCGACATGGCACCCGCGCTCAGCCAGGTGGCGACCGGGTCGGTCAGGTGGACGTCGACGTCGATGAGCTCCACCCCCGCCGCCCGAGCGGCGTCGAGCGCCGCGGCGTGCGAGATCTCCTCGACCTCCGGATCGACGGGCGCGAACCCGAGCGTGGCGGACCAGCCCACCTTCAGGTTCGACACGTCGAGCGTGTCGATCGCGTCCTCGTAGCGCAGGGTCGGCGGCGGCAGCGACAGGCGGTCGGTGTCGTGGGGCCCGGCGGTGATGTCGAGGTGCCGGGCGCTGTCGGCGACGGTCGTGGTCAGGGCGCCGTAGCACGCGGTCTCGGACGGGTCGTCGTCGGGGTGCGGGATGCGGCCGTGGCTCGGCTTCAGGCCCACGAGCCCGGAGAAGCCGGCCGGGATGCGGGTGGAGCCCCCGCCGTCCGACGCCGTGCCGAACGGGATGAGGCCGGCCGCCACCGCCGCGGCGGAGCCGCCGCTCGAGCCGCCGGGCGTGCGCTCCAGGTTCCACGGGTTGGAGGTCGCGCCCCAGGCCTTGGTGTACGTGTACTGGATGGTCCCGAACTCGGGTGCCGCGGTCTTGCCGAGCGGGATCGCGCCGGCGCCGCGCAACCGGGCGACGTGCTCGGAGTCCTCGGTCACGGGTGGGCCGCCCTTGTAGAGCAGCGACCCGTGGCTGGTGGGCATGCCCTCGCAGTCCTCCAGGTCCTTGACCCCGAACGGCACGCCGGCGAGCGGGCCGAGCAGGTCGCCCTCGCCCGCGGCCACGCGCCGGTCGACCTCCTCGGCGGCGCGCCGGGCCCCGACGGCGTCGACGTACACGAACGCGTTCAGCGCCTCGTTGTGGGCCTCGATGCGGGTGAGGCACTCCTCGACGAGCTCGAGCGAGGACTGGCGTCCCTCCCGGATGGCCGCCGCGGCCTCGATCACCGACGGCATCGGCTGGCCCTGCAGGCTGGTGGTCACGATCGCACCTCCGTTCCGTTCTGCTCCGTGTCGTTCTGGGTCTTCTCCGTGTCGTTCTGGGTCTGCTCCGTGTCGTTCTGCGGCCGGCCGACGCTCCTGCCCCGCCACGGCCGGGTGCCGAAGCGGTCCAGGTGCACGACGTCGCCGACCGGCTTGCGAGTCGTCGGCCCGTAGCGGCCGCGGGGCCAGCCCAGCGGCACCATGCACACCGGTTGCACGGTCATCGGCAGGCCGAGCGTGCGCCGCGACAACGTGACGCTCCAGAGCGGGAGTGTGATCAGCGAGGCGCCCAACCCCATGGCCCGGGCCGCGAGCAGCAGGTTCTGCACGCTCGGGTAGATCGAGCCGTAGTGGCTGCTCGCCGCCAGCGCGGGAACGGCCGCGAACCGCTGCACGCCCTCGAGGCACGGGACGACGACGACCGGCGTCTCCTCGAAGTGGTCGACCTGCCAGGCCACCGCGCCGAGGACCCGCTGCATGGCCGGGTCGTCGCGGACGACCCGCTCACCGAGGCCGCCGTAGAGGCGCCAGGCCTGGCGGTAGCGGTGGGCGAACGTCGCCAGGATCTCACGGTCCTTCACGACCACGAACTGCCAGTTCTGGCCGTTCGAGCCGGTCGGCGCCTTGAGGCCGAGCTCGATGCAGCGCAGGACGATGTCGTCGTCGACCGGATCCGGCAGCACCTTGCGCACGGCGCGCTGGGTCTCCATGGCCTCGACGAGCGGCATCTCCAACCGCGACGCGACCGCCTCGTACGAGCGGTCGCCGTCGGGTGCCCGTTCGTTGATCGTCATGCGCCCCCGTCCCTCGTCGTCGCGGTGTCGCAGCGTACGTGGTCGTCCGGGCGGGTGACGCCTCCGCCGCCACCGATGGCAAGCTGGTCCCTTGCGACTCCCGATCCCGCAGCTGCCGCGACCGAGACTGCCGGCGGTGCCCGCCTGGGACGCCGCGCTGGAGTGGGCCGGCCGCTGGGCCGACGAGGCCGACCACCTCCACACCCTCGGCGACGACCCCGCTCCGGGCGCACCGCCGGCCGGTGTGGCGGCCTCCACGTGGGCGATGCTCAAGACCGGCGTCACCGTGCTGGGCGCACCGATGAGCATCCCGGCCATGGCGGTCGCGAGCCGGAGGGCGCAACGGATCGCGCTCGACCGGATCGCCCGGTTCGACGAGCACCTCCACGCCCTGGCCGAGGGCCGCGAGACCCCGCTGCCGGCGCCCCGGCGTGGCCGCGTCGCGTCGGACCGCCGTATCGTCATCACCTCCGACCTCCACCGCTGCATCCCCGGACGCCTCGACTGGCCCGCGCGCCAGCGCACCAAGGAGCTGACGCTGCGGGTCCTGACCCGCTACGCCGAGGACGGCTGGGACCTGATCGAGAACGGCGACGTCGAGGACTTCTGGATGGTCGGCGGGTCGACCTGGGGCGTCGTGTACGACGTCGCCGGGCTGGCCGAGCTCGCCGCGGGGCACCTCCTGCCCGGACCGGCCGGACCGGTGCACGGCCAGCACCTGGAGCGCATCGTCGAGAACAACGCCGAGACCTACCGCGTGCTGCGCGAGGGGTTCTGCTCCGACGGCCGCTACCACCGCACGATGGGCAACCACGACGACGTGTTCACCGATGCGGCGATGGAGCGACGCCTCGCCGAGCACCTGCCGGGCACCTCGGTCGTCGACACGATCCTGCTCGACCGCCCCGGCGCCACCGCCCGCGACGGCATCGACGGCGTGGCCGCGATGATCAGCCACGGCCACCTGACCGACTCGTGGAACGGCCCGGGGTTCTCGCTGCTCGGCCGGCTCGTGACCTGGATGGCCACCACGCTCGACGACCTTCCCCGCGGGACCCGGGCGCAGCGCTACGACGGCCTGCCGGACGAGACCTCCGTCGGTGAGCTGCTCGCCGGGCGGGGCCGCAACCGCCTCATCACCATCGACCCGCGCTTCGGTGGCAACCGCCGCTTCGACAGCCTCGACGAGGAGCACCTCTTCGGCCGCCTCGCCGAGGTGGAGCCCGACGGGGGTTGGCCCTGGCTGCTGCACGGCCACACCCACTACCCGATGCTGCGCCCGCAGACCTTCGACGGCCGCGAGGTCCGCTACGCCAACTCGGGCACGGGGGTGCTGCGGGGTGCGTTCACCGCGCTCGAGTGGGACGGGGACCGCCCGGAGGATCCGCTCCGGCTGGTCATGTGGCGCGCCACCGCCTCGGGCCCCGCCGAGCGCGTCGAGCTCGTGCCCGACGGCCGGTACCTCCGCCCAGCCTGAGCTGCGCCGACCCGACCGCGGACGCGAACACGAGAACCACTCCCATCAACCCGACCGCGGACGCGTCACCAGGACAGCGGCCGGCGTG
>JAEZAI010000644.1 GCA_023427825.1 Actinomycetes bacterium | reverse complement strand
GCGAAGGCCGGCGTGATCGGGCTCACCCAGGTGATGGCCAAGGAGTGGGCCACGTCGGGGATCCTCGTCAACGCCGTGTGCCCGGGCACCGTCGACACCGACCTGGTGAACCCCGACAACCTCTTCGTGGACATCATGGACTCGGCCCAGCCCGGCGGCTTCAGCGGTTGGGTGGACCGGGAGATCCCCGTCGGCCGGCTGCAGCGGGCGGACGAGGTGGCGTCGGTGATCGCCTTCCTGATGTCGGACGACGCGTCCTACGTGACCGGCGAGGCGGTCAACGTGTCGGGTGGCCAGACGATGGCCTGAGCCCGGAGCCCGACAGGTCGATCCGGCCGTCACGGGACAGCGCCACGAGCGCGGTCGCGGTCTCGGGCTGGAGCTCCGGCAGCTCGTGCGGGTGGAACCATCCGGTCGCGACGATCTCGGGCGAGCTCGGTCGGACGTCGTCGAGCGGGGCGTCGATCGCCGGGCGTGCGAGGAACACCACGTCCACCCGCCGGGGAATCGCCTCGACGACCACCGAGGGCTCGCCGATCAGCTCGACCGGCAGGTTCACCTCTTCCATGGTCTCCCGAGCGGCAGCGATCTCGACGGGCTCGCGGCGCTTGGCCAGTCCGCCGGGCGTTCCCCAGCGGGACACGTAGGAGTGCCGGACCAGGAGGATGGCGCCGTCGCGCCGCTGCACGATGCAGATGGCGCCGACCGTGTACTTGGGCGTCCCCGCACGGACGAGCCACCGGCGGACGCGGCGCGGCAGCAACCGGAACACGCGCAGCAGCGCCCTCTGGACCGCATCGACCACCCGGCCACGATACGACCCCGGCCCGACGTTCCCACCCCGGGTTCTCGGGACACCTCGCGCCCAATGTGGGCGCCGCGAGTCCCGAGTCCAGCGCACGCCGGACCCGAGCCCGAAGCCGGGACGTCTCGCACCCCATGTGGGCGCCGCGCGTCCCGAGCACCAGGTGGCACCGCACCCCCGACCGGGCGTCGGTCAGGCGTCGAGCGAGCGCCGCCCCTCGAGCAGCTGGTCGAACAGCTCGGGACTGGCCGCGGACACGGGCGTGCGCCGCACCTCGTGGCCCAGCTCGTCCAGCGGCCGGCCGTGCAGGTCACCCACCCGGCCACCGGCCTCGGTGATCAGGAGTGAGCCGCCGAGGAAGTCCCACGGACCGAGCGCGTCGTGCGCGCAGTCGACGGTGCCGTCCACCGACCCGTCGGCGACGGCGCACAGGTCGAGCGCGGTCGCACCGAGCGCCCGGTACTGACGCCAGCCCAGGTGACGTCCTGGATAGCCGTTGAGCACCACCAGCGCCTGGTCGCTGCGCTCCACCCCCGACACGCGCAGCGGCACGCCGTCTCGGGTCGCTCCCCCCCCGCGCACCGCCTGGTACCGCGTGCCCGTGGCCAGGTTGACCACCAGGGCGACCAGCGGGCCGTCCTCGTCGACGGCGCACAGGCTCGTGGCGTACCAGGGCAACCCCCGGCTCGCGTTGGTGGAGCCATCGACCGGATCCACCGCGACGATCAGCCCGTTGCCGCGGTCCTCCAGACCGGACTCCTCGCTGAGGATCCCGACGCCGCCCGCCCGCAGCACGTCGAGCGCTGCGGCGTCCGCGACCAGGTCGATGCGGTACTGCCCGGGCCGCTCGCCCCGGTCCCGCCACGACGCGTCCGACGACTCGACCGCCGAGCGGTCCGAGGCGAGCGCGTCCGACACGGCCTCGGCCGCGCGGTCCAGCAGATCCCGCAACTGGTCGATCGAACGCTCCGCCTGGCCGCCTGACATCACCGCTCCGAGGGTACCGGTCCCCCCACAACGTGGTTTCTCCCCGCGCCGATCGGCTGGCAATCTGGTGTCGATGGCAGTGATCGATGTCGCCGGCTTCGTGGCGGATCTCAAGAACCATGCGGCCGACCACGGCTTCCACATCCACGACGAGCGGCACTTCGTCGAGACCTACTCCATGCGTCAGGCGTGGGAGGTCGACCTGCATCCAGAAGAGGCGTGCGGCGGCCCGGTCGAGTTCCACCTGGCGGTGGAGGTGGACCCGCGCTCGGTCCTGGCGTTCGAGGACCAGGTGCTCGAGCTGCCCGAGGGCGAGGAGCCCGAGGACCTGCACCACCTGCCGATGACGTTCACGTGGTCGCTGCCCCCGCTCCCCCACTGCCCCGACCTGCTGCTGCTCGCCACGGAGCTCGCGGGGATCGGCGGGCCGGACCTGCCGCTCGAGGTGTCGGCGGTCGACTCGTTCCAGAACGTCACTGACCCGTCCGAGCGCACGCTCACGGTCGTCGCCCGCGTCCCGGTGAGCCTCAGCCAGGTGTACATGGGCGAGGAGATGCTCTGCGACGCGCTCGAGCGGTGCCTGGAGGTCAGCCGGTTCCTGCTCGACGGCGCGCCCTCCTGGCTCGACGGCGAGCCCTGAGCCGACCGGTACGGTACGGGCCCGGTCGACCGCGTCGGCCGAGCCAGCCGGTCGGGACCGGCCGCACCACGGGGGGACGCACGTGACCGACCTGCTCGCGACCACGCGACAGCTCACACCGCTCATCGAGGCGGCGGCGGACCGCTCGGAGGAGCAGGGCACGATGCCCGACGACGTCGTCGCCGCGCTCGCGGACGCCGGCCTGTTCTGGGTGCTGGTCCCGCGTGAGCTCGGCGGTCTGGAGGTCGACGTCCGCACCGCGATCGCGGTGTTCGACGAGCTCGCGTACGCCGACGGGTCGACCGGTTGGTCGCTGATGGCCAACGCCACGTCGTCTGCGTTCGCCTCGGTGTACCTGCCCGACGAGACCGCGCTGCCCATGTTCGTCGACGGCGCCGATCGCCCCGGTCCTGGCCACGCCCGTCGGCTCCCGATCCACGGCGGCATGTTCGGGCCGGTCGGCGAGGCCGTGCAGCGCGACGGCGCCCTGGAGTTCACCGGCCGGTACTCGTTCGGCAGCGGCACCGGCCACTCCGACTGGATCGCGGCGGGCGCGATGTTGACCGTCGACGGCGAGCCGGCGCTCGACGAGCTCGGTCTCCCCGACATGCGCGTGGCCTTCGTGCCCCGGGACCAGGTGACGTTCACCGGCAACTGGGACGTGCTCGGCCTGAGTGGCACCGGCAGCTTCGACTACGCGGTGGACCACGTGCTGGTGCCCGAGCACCGCACCTTCCGGCTACTCACGTGCGTGCCGCTCCGGGGCGGCGACGTGTTCCGCATCGGGCTCTTCGCGCTGACCGCGCTCGGCCACGCCGGCTTCGCCACCGGCGTCGGGCGGCGGGCGATCGACGAGATCGTGCGGATCGCGCAGGACAAGGCACGGCTCGGGGCGGAACCGACCGCGTCGCAGCAGCTGTTCCAGCACGACCTGGCGATCCACGACGCGGCGATGAGATCGGCTCGAGCGTTCGTGTTCGAGGCCTTCGAGGAGCTCGAGGCCGCCGTCACCGGCGGTGGCGACGCCACGAACCTGCAGGTGCAGCGGGTCCGGCAGGCCACCACCTACGCCACGCGGGTCTCGGCCGACGCCTGCCGCTTCGCCTACACCTGGGCCGGCTCGTCGGGCCTCCGCCGGCCGAGCGTGGTCGGACGGTGCTTCCGCGACATCTCGGCCGGCACGCAGCACCTGTTCGTCGACAACAACACGCTCACGGGATACGCCCAGGCGCTCCTGCAGGGCTGATCTGCGCAGCGGCCCGAGCCGATTCGGCGGACGGACTGGTCGCCCGATGACCACTCGGTGCGTCGAAGCGCCGGATCGGCCGCGCTGGCCGCTCAGAGGTAGTCGAGCGACATCAGGTTCCGGAAGCAGAACCAGCCCGGCACCGCGGGGATGAAGGTGGCGGTGACCTGGTAGGCGAGCGACGCCGCGACCGCGACCTCCTGGCTGGCGCCGACCGCGGTCAGCAGGCCGGCCACGCCGACGGAGCTGACGGCCGTCGCCCCTCCGGGCACCGGCACCGCGAACGCCAGCGTCGACACGCCGGTGTTGATCAGCACGATCGTCCAGAAGTTCACCGGCGGACCGAACGCGGCGACGCAGCAGTAGAGGACGAAGGCGTACATCAACGCATTGAACGCCCAGCCGAGGACGAGCTGGCTGATCTGCCGCGGCGACCGCAGCGCGGACGACACGATCGCCCACGCGTTCTGGACCGGTCCGAGCACCCGCTTGCGGATCCCGGGGATGCCGAACACGATCCCGCACACCACGCCGATGACCACCGCTGCGATCAGCAGCAGCGTCAGCAGCTGGCTGGCGGACACGGACTGCGTGGACACCGTCGCGGGCGACAGCAGCAGCGCGAGCAGGCACACCGAGCTGGTCACCACCACGTTGGCCACGCCCGAGACCACGCCGCCGGCGGCCACCGCGCCGGCCAGGTCCACCCCCTGCTTCTGCAGGTAGCGCACCTGCGACGCCAGGCCGCCGACCGTCGGGACCGCCAGGTTGGCGAACGACAGCGACAGCTGCAGCTCGGTCGTGCGCAGCAGCGGGATCCGGATGGGGACGCTGCCCATCAGCGCGATCGCGGTCGAGAAGTTGGTGAGGAGCGACACGACGATCGCCAGGCTCACCCACTCCCAGTCCGCCTCGGACATGGTGTCCCACAGCTCCTGGGGGTCGCCCACCTGGCTCAGCAGAGCGGCGACGCCCAGGAACGTGCCGATGACCATCGCCAGCGTGGCGCCGGAGATGCGGTGCAGCTCGGTGAGGTGCGGCGGCTCCACGTCGACCGCCGCCGCGGCCGTCGTCCGCAGGGTCACCAAACGGTCGGCGAACGCCTTGTGCTCCGCCCGGCCATGGGTCCGCATGGACGACGGGAGGACCGCCGCCTGCAGCACCGGCAGCACCTGTGCGAGCCGGTCGCGACCCAGACCGAACGCCGCGGCCGCCACGGCGCGGTCCGGGCCGACCACCTCCTCGGTCGCCACCAGCAGCGACGCCACGTCGTGCAGCCGGTAGTCGTGGCGATCGCCGGTGACCGCCTGGCTGAACGAGAAAAATCCGATCCCGCCGTCGTCGGAGAGGATGACGTGGTCGAGCGTGAGGTCGAGGTGCGCGATGCCGGCGGCATGCAGCCGGGCGACCTCCCCCCACATGCGCTCGAGCAGCGCCTCGTCGAGCTGATCGGGTGGCAGCTCGGACAGCGGCACGCCGGGGAAGGGTCGGTCCACCAGGACAGCGGCGCCCGGGCCGGCGCTGCCGGTGGTGACCACCTCGGGCACCAGCACGCCGGACTGCGCCGCCAGCAGCATCACGAACGCCTGGTGCTCGACGGCCTCGATCCGGGTCAGGTGCAGTCGTCCCGGTGGCGACTTGAAGACGATCGAGCGCCACGCCTGACCCAGCGCCTGGGCGTCGGCCTCGTCCCGGCCCAGCACGCGCACGTGCAGCGGGCCGTGGACGTCGGTGGCGAACATGAGGGTCGCGTCGTCGGGTTGGTGCGGCGCCAGGCCGAGCGCGTCCACCTGCACCCCGAGCTCCGCGAGCGTCGCCCGCATCTGGGGCAGCGTCGGACGCCCGCCCGGCGAGCCGAACGCCAGGTGCACGACCGCCGCGCTCCCCCAGCCCAGCACCGCGGCGGCGACGACCGAGTTCGGCAGCGCCACGCCCAGGTACATGGCGGACAGCGCCATGACGGTGGCGAACAGCACGCCGGTCCGGCGGGTGGGGCGGGCGACGTAGGGCCCCGCGGCGGCCACCACGCCGACGATGACCGCCAGTCGGGTCGCGGGGAACGACGGGCTGGCCGATCCCAGGCGCACCGTGGCCTGCAGCGCCTCGGTCGTCGAGTCGCCGGACACGACGGCGCCGATCAGGCGCGACAGCAGTGCGGCCAGCAGCCCTGCCAGCGCGAGGTCGCGCGCCAGTCGCCAACGCCGGCCGATCAGCGCCGCCACGAGGACCAGACCCAGACCCCAGAGCGTTCCCAGTCCGTACGCCAGCCGGAACAGGTCGTCGAGCGAGTCCGGGAGCTGGTTGAAGAACTCGAAGAGCGACCTCTGGGCGTCGCTGATGTCGTCGGCCTGGATCGCGAGGACGGTCACGACGATGGCGGCGGTGACGAGCCGGATCCAGTCGCTCGTGCGCCGTCGGAACGGGTGCTCGTCGGCGGGGCCGAACGTGTGGAGCCGCCACCGGCTCAGCTGCGCGTCGACCTGGTCGTCCAGGCTCCCCACCACGTCGATCGGCACGAGCGCAGGCTACGGGAGGGTCACCCGGGAGCCGCGGAACATGGGTGACGCCGCGGGCCGACCGGCCCTGCCCGCGAGTGCGGAGGACCCAGTGACGGCGCCGGATCGTTGGGCCCTTCGGCCCTAATCCCCCGGGGAGCGTCGCCTTCGCCATCCGGCCGGGTATCACGGAACGGGGCGACCGACAGGAGAGGTGTTCTCATGGCCGCACATCAGCTGGCCTGGTTGGATCAGGAGTCGAAGCCCGCGCTCGACGACCGGCTGATCGATCAGCTCGACATCGTGCTGATCGGTCGCGACCTGAGCGGCCGGATCGTCAGCTGGAACGGCGCGGCGACCCGCCTCCTCGGATGGGACGACACCGAGGCCATCGGCGCGCCCTTCGCCATGCTCCTCGGGTGCGAGCGCGACACCGACGCAGAGGCTGCGGCGGCCTCCGACGACGTCTGGAACGGTCGGGCCCTGCTCCGCACGAAGGACAGCGGGTCGGTCGTCGCCCGAGTCCAGCTGGTCGCGTGGCGCGTCGACGCCGTGCTCCGCGGCTTCGTCACCGCGATCCATCCCGAGCACGAGGAGAACCCGCTCGGCGTCTCGCCGCAGGTGCTCCACGAGCGCATCGACGCGATGGGCCAGCACATCGAGGAGGCAGTCGTCACCCTGGACCGCGACGGGTTCGTGTGCGCCGCCAACGACCGGGCCGCTGAGCTCTTCGGCGGACGGCTCCGCTCCGGGATCCCGTTCCACGACGCGCTCCACCCCGACGAGCGCACCGGGTGCGGCGAGGGGTGCGAGCTGCGCTCGCTCGGCCAGCGCCCCGACGAGATGCAGCTGCTCGTCTTCGAGTCCCCCGACGGGCCGGTGCAGCTCCGCTGCGGCGCCTTCCCGATCGCCGGCTCGGGCGGTCTGTCGGTGGTGCTCATCACGCGGGTGCCGGAGCGCCGGCGCCGGCCCGGACCGACGGTGGCCCCTGTCACGGTCGACGATCCCGTCGACGCACAGCTCCGGACCGCGCTCCGGGAACGCAGCCTGCTCCTGCACGCCCAACCGATCGTGGACGCCGCGACGGGCCGGGTCGTCCAGCGCGAGATCCTGGTCCGCCTCCCGGGACCCAAGGGCGTGATGCTGCCGAACCTGTTCCTGCCGGTCGCCGAACGGACCGGCACGGTGGTCGACCTGGATCGCTACGTGGTGGAGGAGGCGCTCCGCCACGCCCGCTACGGACTGGCGGTCGAGCTCAACCTGTCGTCGGTGTCGCTGAACACTCCGGGGTTCGCCGACGAGGTCCAGGCGCTCATCGCGGAGAGCGACGTCGACCCCGTCCAGATCGTCTTCGAGATCACCGAGTCGGCGATCATCAACGACGCGGACGCCGCCATCGGCTTCGCCGAGCAGCTCGCGTCGCTGGGCTGCCGGTTCGCGCTCGACGACTTCGGGACCGGGTTCAACGGGCTGCTCCAGCTACAGCGCTTCCCGGTGGACTTCCTGAAGATCGACCGGGAGTTCGTCCGTGACATGCGGACCGACGACCGCAACCGCCCGATCGTCCAGGGCGTGATCGCCCTCGCCAGCCACCTGGGCGTGCGGACCGTCGCCGAGGGCGTCGAGGACGCCGAGACGCTCGGCCTGCTCCGCGCCGACGGCGTGGACCTGGTGCAGGGCTACTACCTGGGACGGCCCGAGGCGCTCCCGACGTTCACGGGCTGATCGCACCGTTCCTCGCGGTCGCCGCCGCTGCCGCTTCGGCGTCGGTTTCCGTCGCCCAGCGACGGAGACCCACGCCAGCAGCGTGACGGTTCGTGGGCCGGCCGGGGATCGAACCCGGGACCGAGCGATTATGAGTCGCCTGCTCTGACCACTGAGCTA
>JAEZAI010000643.1 GCA_023427825.1 Actinomycetes bacterium | reverse complement strand
TGGGCCGCCGCCGGACCTTCCTGACCGGACTCGGAGTCTTCCTGGTCGGCTCGCTGCTGTGCGGCGTGGCACCGAACGTCGGCGTGCTCGTGGCCAGTCGCGCGCTGCAGGGCGGCGGCGCCGCGTTCCTGGTGCCCGCGTCGCTGGCGCTGCTCATCGGCGCGTACCCGCCCGAGCGCCGCACCCAAACCGTGGCGCTGTGGGGCGGCGTCGGAGCGCTGGCCGTGGCGACCGGTCCGTCGCTCGGCGCCGCGATCGTGTCGCTCGGCGGCTGGCGGTGGGCGTTCCAGGTGAACCTCCCGGTCGGCGTGCTCGTCGCCGTGCTCGGATCCCGCGTCCTCACGGAGTCCCGGGCGAACGAGGCCTCGGGGCGGACCGACGTGGGCGGCGTCGCGCTGATCACGGTCGCGGTCGGTTCGCTCGTCCTCGCCATCTCGCAGGGTTCGGACTGGGGATGGTCCGACCCGCGCACGATCGGGGCGTTCGCCGTCGCGATCGCGGCCGCGGCCTGGTTCGTCGTCCACTCCCGGCGCCATCCCGATCCGGTGGTGGACCTGGCCCTCTTCCACGACCGGTCCTTCGTGGTCGCCAACCTCGCGACCTTCGTCTACGCCACCGGCTTCTTCGCCATGCTGCTCGGCAACATCCTGTTCCTCACCGGCGTCTGGGGCTGGTCGATCATGTGGGCCGGGCTGGCCGTGACGCCCGGTCCGATCGTGGTGGCGATCGTGGCGGGTCCGGCCGGGCGACTGGCGGCACGCGTGGGGTTCCGGCCGCTGCTCATCGGCGGTGCGGTCTGCTTCGCCGCCGGGCTGCTCTGGTACGTCGCGTTCGTGGGCGCCACGCCGGACTACCTGGCCGACTGGCTGCCGGGCACCCTGATCACCGGGCTCGGCATCGGGTTGACGTTCCCGGTGCTCAGCGCGGCCGCCGTGTCCACGCTCCCGCCCGAGCGCTACGCGGTCGGCAGCGCGGTCAACCAGACGGCCCGCCAGGTCGGCGGCGCGATCGGTGTGGCCATCCTGGTCGTCGTGCTCGGCGAGCCGACCACGCTCGCCGAGAGCCTCGAGGCGTTCGAACGGCTGTGGCTCTACGTCGCCGTCGCCGCACTCGCCTCGGGGGCCGTCGGCGCCTGGATCCCACGACCCTCCCCCGGGCGCCGCACCGCGCCCGCCCGCTCGTCCGACTGAACGCACCGGGCCGGGATCCCGCACTGGACCGGGACGACCGTCGGTGCTGTGCTGGGTCAGCGCCGGCACACCCGGCGAGGAGGAGGTCGGATGGCCAGCAACGGCACGACGGGTCAGGACGGTTCGGGCGGACGCAGGACCGCGGAGGAGCGGGCCGCCGCCGGCAAGGCGGTGCGCTCGACCGGCCCGAGGGCGGCGCGCGGCGACTGGGAGCCGGCAGCCGGCCGCGACCCCAACGCGATCCTGGCCGCGCAGGACGAGTCGCGGGCCCAGGACCTGGTGCCGCTGCGCCACGAGCGGATGGCGGCCACGCCCTTCACGTTCTTCCGCGGGGCCGCGGCGGTGTTCGCCGCCGACCTGGCCGACATGCCGCGCACCGGGCTCGACGTGCAGCTGTGCGGCGACGCCCACCTGGCCAACTTCGGCATCTTCGCGTCGCCGGACCGCGCCCAGGTGTTCGACCTGAACGACTTCGACGAGACCCACCCCGGCCCGTTCGAGTGGGACCTGCGTCGCCTGGTGGCCAGCTTCGAGGTGGCGGCACGGGACCGCGAGTTCGACGACCCCGACCGCGTGCTGATCGTGTCCGAGGCCGTGCTGTCCTACGTCGGCGCCATGCGTGAGTACGCCGCCATGAGCCACCTGGACGTCTGGTACGACCGGATGACGGTCGAGGACATCGCCGAGCGGTGGGGTGCCGGCGCGTCCAAGGAGGTCACACGCCGGTTCCAGCGCAACGTCGAGAAGGCGCGCAGCAAGGACCGGCTGCGGGCGTTCGGTCGCCTGGTCCAGGTCACCGACGGCGAGCCGCGCTTCCGCAGCGACCCACCGGTGCTCGTCCCGGTGCGCGAGCTGCTCGGCGAGGCCGAGGCCACTCGCCTGGTCGGCACCATCGACCACAGCCTGCGGATGTACCGGCGCACGCTGCCGCTCGACCGGCGCCAGCTCATCGACCGGTACCGCTTCGTCGACCTGGCCCGGAAGGTGGTCGGCGTCGGCAGCGTCGGCACGCGGTGCTGGGTGGCGCTCCTCGTCGGCGACGACGACCGGGACCCGCTGTTCCTGCAGGTCAAGGAGGCGCAGACGTCGGTGCTCGAGCCGTACCTGGGGCGCAGCCGGTTCGGCCAGCACGGCCAGCGCGTGGTGGAGGGCCAGCGGCTCATCCAGTCGTCGCCCGACGTGTTCCTGGGCTGGGAGCAGGTCGAGGGCGTCGACGGCGTGGCGCGGGACTACTACTTCCGCCAGCTCTGGGACTGGAAGGGCTCGGCCGACCTGGAGAAGATGCCGCCCAGCGCCATGGCCGTGTACGCCGCGGTGTGCGGTCGCTGCATGGCTCGTGCACATGCCCGCACGGGCGACGCGGTCGCCCTGGCCGCGTACCTCGGGAAGGGCCGCACGATGACCGCGTCGCTCGTCGAGTTCGCCTCGCGCTACGCCGACCAGAACGAGCGCGACCAGCAGGCCTTCCGCTGACCGACTGCGCTCGCCGTCACGGGCGTTCGGCGGAGAGCTCGCGCACGGCCACGTCGACGCTCGGGAAGAAGTGCTCGGACTGCAGCGTGGTCTGCAGCTCGTAGCGCACGATCAGGTCGCGCAGCCGATCGCGGAGCTCCACGAACGCCAGGTGCACGCCCTTGGAGTTGAGCTCCTCGTCCAGGTCCTTCAGCACCTCGGCCGCGGTCACGTCGATGTCGGTCACCGCCTCGCACTGCAGGACCACGAAGTCCGGCTCGCGCTCGCGCACGAGCGTCCGGACCTGGTCCCGGAACTGCCCGGCGTTGGCGAAGAACAGCGGGGCCTCCCACCGGAACACGACGATCCCGTCGACCTGCTCGCCGGCGGGGTACACCGACAGGCTGTGCCAGCCGCCGACGTCGGGGACCCGGCCGAGCACCGCGCCGTGGGGCCACCAGTTGCGCCGGAAGAACAGGAGGATCGCGAGCACGATCGCCACGACGATGCCCTGCAGCACGCCCAGGAGGATGACCCCGCCGCTCGCGACCAGGCTGATCACCAACGAGGAGCGGCGCAGGCGGGCGAAGCGCATCACCGCCGGCACGTCCATGAGGGACAGCGCGGCAGCGATCACCACGGCGGCCAGCGCGGTCTGCGGGAGGTCGGCCAGCAGCCCGTTGAAGACGAGCAGGAGCACCGCCACGAGCGCAGCACCGACCAGGCCGGTCAGCTGGGTGCGGGCGCCGGACTGGTCGGCGACGGCGGTCCGGGATCCGCTCACCGACACCGCGAACCCCTGGAACAGCCCGGCCGCGACGTTGGCGGTGCCCACCCCGACCATCTCGGCGTCCGCGTCGACCTCGTCGCCGCGGCGGGCGGCGAAGCTCGACGACGTCGCGATCGTGTCGGTCAGCGAGACGAGCGTGATGCCGACCGCGCCCACCGCCAGCGCCACCACGTCGGAGGCGTCGGTCCACGGGATCGACGGCGTGGGGAAGCCCTGCGGCAGCGTGCCGACGGTGTCGACGCCGTCGGCGGCGAGGTCGAGCACCGCCGAGGCGATCGTGACGCCGACGACCGCGACGAGCACCGCCGGGATCCGGGAGGTCAGCCGGGGCAGGACGAGCAGGACGAGCAGCACCGCCACGCCGGTGACGAGCGTGGTGGTGTTGCGGCTCCCGAGGCCGTCGACGAACGCCCGCACCTCGTCCATGAAGCCGTCGGCGTCGGTCGAGAACCCGAACAGCTTGGGGAGCTGGCCGACGATGATCGTGATCGCCAGGCCGTTGAGGTAACCGACCCGCACCTCGCTCGAGAGCAGGTCCGCGACGAAGCCGAGCTTGGCGACCCCGAGGCCGATCTCGATCAGCCCGACGAGCACGGCGAGCAGGCCGGCCAGCGCGATCGCACTCCCCGGGTCGTCGACCACGATCAACGGCGTGATCGACGCCAGGATCAGCGGCGAGACCGACGAGTCGGGACCGAGCACCAGCACCTTGGACGGACCGAACACTGCGTAGGCGACCAGGCAGGCGATGGTCGTGTAGAGCCCGGTCACCGACGGGAGGCCGGCGAGCTCGGCGTAGGCCATGCCCTGCGGGACCAGGATCGCGGCCAGGACGACGCCGGCGATCAGGTCGAACCGCAGCCAGCCACGCTCGTAGTGGCGGAGCGTCACCAGCCCCGGTGCCCACCTGCGCTGCATCGCCTCCTCCTCCCCCGGCCGGGGTGAGGCGTGCCTGCCCCACCGACGCTCACGCAGTAGACAAGCACACACCATCGGGGCGCAGCGCCACCCTCGACGGAACCCGAGCCGGCGCGAGATCGGTGGACAGGATGAAGAAGGCCGCGCTGGTGGCGCTGGCGACCGCCCAGTTCGTAATGGTGCTCGACCAGTCCGTCATGAACGTGTCGATCAGCCAGCTGGTCCAGGACTTCGACACCACGGTGCCCACGATCCAGGCGGTCATCACCCTCTACTGCCTGGTCATGGCCATGCTCATGCTGACCGGCGGCAAGATCGGCGACATCATCGGGCGCCGCAAGG
>JAEZAI010000537.1 GCA_023427825.1 Actinomycetes bacterium | reverse complement strand
TGTACCAGGCGGGGGGGGCGGCGGCCGCGGCCGTGCCCGGCGCGCCGCTTCTCGAGGGCGGCTCCTACTGCGGCAAGTCCTCGGTGTACCTCGGCGCAGCCGCCCGGGAAGGCGGCACCGTCCTGGTGGCGATCGACCACCACCGCGGCTCCGAGGAGAACCAGCCCGGCTGGGAGTGGCACGAGCCCGATCTCGTCGACCCGGCCGTCGGGCGCATGGACACGCTGCCGATCTTCCGCCGCACGGTCCACGACGCCGGCCTCGAGCCGAACGTGGTGGCGGTGGTGGGCGACTCGCCGACCGTGGCCGGCTTCTGGACCACGTCGTGCGCGCTGGTGTTCATCGACGGCGGCCACGGCGAGGAGCCGGCCGACCAGGACTACCGGCTGTGGACGCCGCACGTGGCGCCCGGCGGCCTGCTGGCCATCCACGACGTGTTCCCCGACCCCGCCGACGGGGGTCGTCCGCCGTACGAGCGGATCTACCTGCCGGCCGTGGCCTCGGGACGCTTCGAGGAGGTCTCGGCGACCGGCTCGTTGCGGGTGCTGCGGCGGACGCCCTGACCGCTGGCCCTGGCCAGCGTGAGCGGGTCCCGGCCGGCGGCGCGGCGCTCGTTCCGGGCGACGCGGGAGCGCCACCACACGAAGGCCACGATGCCGACGACGGCGGCGCAGATCAGGTAGAAGAGCGACACCTGGAACCAGCCGCCCGGATCCGTGGGGGACTCCGGCGGGATGCCGCAGTCGGGCCGGCGGACGATGTGGCCGGGCGAGCAGTCCGAGACGGGCCCGACCTCCGCCACGGTGGTGGTGGGAGCGTCCTGGGCGCCGGCCACCGACGGGACGGCGAGGACGGCACCGGCGGCCATCACAAAGGACAGGGCGACCAGCAGGGCACGGCGGGGGCGGGACCGGCGCAGGGGTTCAGGACGGTTCGACGGCATCGGTACGAGTCTGCTCCTCGATGAGCTCCGGAAGCTCGTCGGGTCGGGTGAACAGGTGCGACGCGGGCGACCCCCCTGCCAGCGCGTCGGCCGCCAGGATGATCGCCGAGGCGGTGTACGTCGACTGCTCGCCGCCGGGGAAGTGGACCTCGTCCGGCAGGACGATGCCGGTCCAGTAGCGGTCCTCCTCGGTGCGCAACCGCTGCGCCCACGAGAAGAGCTCGAGCGCCCGGTCCCGGTCGTCGACGGCCAGGTGCGCCATGGCGCACTCGCACGTCTCCGCGGCCGTGATCCACGGACGGTCCGACACGCAGCGCACGCCCCAGCCGTCGGTGACGAAGGCGTCGAAGCGGTGCTCCAGGCGCTCGCGACCGGCCTCGCCCGTGATCGCGCCGCACAGCACCGGGTAGTACCAGTCCATCGCCCACCGGTGCTTGGGGGCGAAGGCGTCGGGCTCCTCGCGGATGACCTTGGACAGCCGAGCCGCCGACAGCTCCCAGTCGGGCCGCTCGTGGCCGAGCGTCTCGGCGATCGCGATCGCGCAGCGCAGGCTGTGGCAGATCGACGACGAGCCGGTCAGCAGGGCGAAGCTCCACGGCGTGCCGTCCGCGTGGCGGGCCCAGAGGATCTCGCCGCGCGGGGTCTGCAGATCGAGCACGAACTCGATCGCCGCGTCGACCATGGGCCACAGCTCCTCGAGCGCGCCGCGGTCCTGGTAGAGCAGCCAGTGGAACCACACGCCGGCCGCGACGTAGGCGCAGCAGTTGGCGTCGAGCTTGTCCTGCTCGACCCGGTCGGCCAGGTAGTACTGGTGCCAGGACCCGTCGGGCCGCTGGATGGATCGCAGCCACTGGAAGCCCAGCTCGGCCTCGGTGCGCCGGCCGCCGAGCATCAGCGCCATCAGCGCCTCGGTGTGGTTCCACGTGTCGGCGTGGCCGCCGGGGAACCACGGCACCATGCCGGTGTCGAGCTGCCACTCCGCGACGGCGTCGACGGTGGCCGTCAGCTGCTGGGCGCTGACGATGCCCTCGACGTCCGCGAGGAAGACCTCAGACCGGGACACTGGTGGCATCCTCCACGGGGCTGTCGTCGTGCGTGCTCGCAGCCGACCCGTTGGTCGCCGTCGCGGGCGGGTCCTCGTCAGCGCTGCCGATGGCCGGCTCGGCCACCGTGGTCGACGCCGCAGCGGCAGCGCCGCCGCCGACCGTCCGGCGCGAGTACACGACCACGCTCTTGCCGAGCACGGGGTTGAGCACGCGCTCGGTGGTTCGGGTGATGGCCGGCGCCTTGGCGATGTCCCACACCAGGAGCTTGTGGTACGCCTGCACGAGCGGGTGCGTGTCGTTGGTCGGGCCGACCAGGCACTTGAGCCACCAGTACGGCGAGTGCAGCGCGTGGGCCCGGTGCGACGCCTCGGGGCGGAACCCGGCGTCGATCAGGCGGTCCTTCAACATGCCCTCGGTGTAGATCCGGACGTGGCCGCCCACCGACAGGGGCGCGTGGTACTCGGCGCTCAGCTGCCAGCAGATCTTCTCGGGCATCCACGACGGCACGGTCGCAGCCAGCACGCCGCCCGGGCGCAGCACCCGGTGCAGCTCGGCCATGGCACCCCGGTCGTCGGGGATGTGCTCGAACACCTCGGAGCAGATGACCCGGTCGAACGTGGCGTCGGGGAACGGCAGCCGCAGCGCGTCGCCGTTGATGCACGCGCCCAGCGAGCTCTTCGGCGCCTCGCCCGACTCCTTCATGGCCCAGAACAGGTCCCGGACCGGTGGCAGCTCGTCGAAGCCGTAGTCGAGCGACACCACCTGCGCGCCCCGGCGGAAGCACTCTAACGAGTGACGGCCCGCGCCGGCGCCCATGTCGAGCACCAGATCTCCGGCCTGGAGTCCGAGCAGTTCGTAGGCGACGGTGAGCACTCGCTTCAGCTCCTGTCGCCCGCCGGCGGACCGGTCGGGGCGGGATCGGGGGTGGGGGT
>JAEZAI010000526.1 GCA_023427825.1 Actinomycetes bacterium | reverse complement strand
GCTCACGGCGTTCGGCGTCGGGCTCCGCCAGTGCGTGGCGACGGTCGCCTGCATCCGCTGCCGGCGCTGCGTCGCGTGCGCGGCCTGCGTCGACTGCGAGGACTGCGTCGGGTGCGTCGGCTGCGTGGGGCTCCGGGGCGCGGTCGGTCTGCGGAACGTCGTCGCCGCTGCGTGACCCTCACGCGGCGCGGCCGTCTGACCGGCGACATGTGCCGTCGGGATCGGTAGCGTGCTGCGAGGCCCGGGGGCGGGCGGAGCAGCGGAGGAACCGATGGCGTTCGAGGTGGACTTCAACGAGGTGTCGACGGTCGGCCTGGAGTCGTCGCCGGTGGCCGACGCCCTGGCCGGCCTGCGGGCCAACGAGGCGCGCTACTTCAAGAACAAGTTCGACCACGTGTTCACGACCGAGCCGGCCGGCAAGGCCAAGAAGACCGTCGACCGGGTCAGCAAGATCCTCGAGGAGGAGCGCGGCATCGTCATCGAGTCGCCGCCGCTCGAGGCCACGTCCTTCGAGGTCCCCGGCATCAAGTGGGACTACGTGTTCTACGAGAGCGGGCTGTCGATCAACGTGATGTGGGAGCACGACAACCCCAAGAAGCACGCGGTGGGCTTCAAGCTGTCGGACGGCATGGAGATCCCCGAGGAGTTGAGCTCGTTCAAGTTCGCCCGGCAGAAGTCCAAGCTCGCCGGGACGATCAGGGGCTCCTACTTCGTCATCAAGGGCGACTACTGACGGAGCGAGCGTCGGTTCAGCTCGCCGCGATCGTCAGTCGCGGCGGAGGTGCGGCTCGTCGACGGTCATGTCACCTGTCGTCGGCGTGCCCTGGTAGCTGAGCGCGAGGTTCACGCTGCCCCTCGGGTACGTCACCGACTCGATCACCTCGAACTGCGTGGGCGCGACGCCCGTCTCGAACACGCGCTTCCCGGTGCCGAGCACGATCGGGTAGATCCACAGCTCGATCCGGTCGACCAGGCGTGCGTCGAGCAGCGTCTGCAGGACGTCGAGGCTGCCGATCACGTGCACCGACTCGTGCCGGTCCTTCAGCTCGGCCACCGCCTCGGCGACGTCGCCCTGCAGCACCGTCGAGCCCTGCCAGGAGAGGGGGTCCGACAGCGTCCGCGACGCGACGTACTTCGGGACCCGGTTGAGCAGACTCGTGAACGGGATCTCCTCGGGAGCCGTCGGCCAGTAGCCGGCGAAGATGTCGTAGGTCGTGCGGCCGAGCAGCAGGGCATCCATGCCCTTGGCCTTGTCGAACATCACCTCCCCGGACTCCTCCTCGATCAGCGGGGCCTGCCAGCCCCCGAACTCGAACCCGCTCGTGGTGTCCTCCTCGGGCCCGCCGGGGGCCTGCGCCACCCCGTCGAGGGTCACGAACTCGGTCACGATCAGCTGTCCCATGGGTCGCTCCAGGTGTGAGGGTGCTGGTGGTTCCGACGTGCGGCGTCGCTCCGAGTCATCGGCGCCGGGTCGTCGGCCCCGACGACGGCCGTCACCCTGAGTCATCGCAGCGGGCGGTCTCGGTGCGCCGCCCGTGGTGACAGGCTGGCCCCATGACCGATGCGGCACCCGCGTTCCTGCCGACCACGTACTCCGCCGGAGGGCTGGTCGCGTCGATCGACCACCTGGCCCCGGCCGCCGGGGCGCAGCTCCTGGCGGCGGGCGGGAGCGCCGCCGACGCAGCGATCGCGGCCAACGCCGTGCTGGCCGTCACCGCGCCGCACATGTGCGGGATGGGCGGCGACCTGTTCGCGCTGGTGCACCACGGCTCCGGCGCACCCGAGGTGGTGGACGGGGCGGGTCGTGCCGGATCCGGCGCCGATCCCGAGCGGCTGCGTCGGGCCTGCCACACCAGGATGCCGATCCGGGGTGACGTGGCGGCATCGCCCGTGCCGGGCTGCGTGGACGGCTGGGTGCTGCTCCACGAGCGTCACGGTCGGCTCCCGTTCGGCGACGTCCTTGCGCCGGCGATCCGGCTGGCCCGCGACGGATTCCCGGTGTCGCCGCTCCTGGCGTTCATGCTCCACACGTTGGCGCCGCTGCAGGGTTGCGACGAGCTGGCCGTGTCCCGGCCGGACACCGGCGAGCTGCTCGTCCGTCCCGACCTGGCGGCGACGCTCGCGGAGCTCGCAGAGGGTGGCCGCGCCGCGTTCTACGAGGGTGCGTTCGGCCGTGCGCTCCTGGAGGTGGGCGACGGCGAGTACGAGCCGGCGGACCTGCGCCAGCCGCACGCCGCCTGGGTCGACCCGCTGCGGATCCGGGTGTGGGATCACGACGTGTGGGCGCCGCCGCCGACGTCGTCGGGCTACCTGGTCCTGGCCGGCGCGTGGATCGCCGAGCGCTGCGGGCTCGGTCCCGGCAGCGGGGTCGAACCCGAGGATCCGGCGTGGGCGCACCTGCTGGCCGAATCGGCGCGGCTGGCGGGCTTCGACCGGCCCGACGTGCTGCACGACCGTGCCGACGGCGCGCTCCTGCTCGACGAGGCCGAGCTGGCCCGGCGGGCCGCCATGTTCTCGACCGGCGCGACCGTCGGGCTGGGCGCCGGCGTCCGTGACGGCGACACGACCTACCTGTGCGCGGTCGACGCCGACGGCATGGGTGTGAGCCTGATCCAGTCGAACGCCATGGACTTCGGCAGCCACGTCGCGGTGCCCGGCACCGGGGTGCTGCTCCACAACCGTGGACTCGGCTTCTCGCTCGAGCCGGGCCACCCGGGGGAGTACGGCCCCGGGCGTCGCCCGCCGCACACGCTGTCGCCCGCGCTGGTCACCCGACCGGACGGCTCGCTGCGCGCCGTGCTCGGCACGATGGGCGGCGACTCGCAGCCGCAGGTGGTGCTGCAGATGCTGGCTCGCCTGCTCGTGGCGGGTCAGGAGGCAGGTGACGTGATCGGTTCCCCCAGGTTCGTCCTGGCCAAGGCGCAGCCCCGCAGCGGCTTCGACACCTGGGCCGATCCGGACGACCAGGTGGTCCGCGTCGAGACCCACGCCCCCGAGGCGTGGGCAGCGGGCCTGGCCAACTCCGGCCACGTGGTCGAGCGCGCCGGGTTCGACCCCGCCGACTTCGGTCACGCGCAGCTGATCGAGGTCCGCTCGGACGGGATGCGGGCCGGCTCGGCCGACCCGCGCTCCATGGTGGGCGCCGCGATCGCCGCGACCTGACCGGGGACGGTCGCGAGGCGTCGGGACCTTCGGCCCTACAGCGGCCACGGGGGTCGCTGTTGTGCTGATCGGGGTCACCGGTGTCGAGAGCGGCATCGGCGCCCGGTCGGACCACAGTCGACCGGGAGGAGGAAGGGATGCACGTCGACGTCCAACGGCAGGCGCCGGGAGCCCGGTGATGGATCCCGGTCCTGACGTGGCTGCGGAGCCCGGCGCAGAATCGGAGCACAGCCCGGTCGTCCGGACCGTGGCCACCGGGGTCGAGGTGCTCGCTGCCTGCGCGGCCGTCGTTCTCGACCTGGCGGTCCCGTCGCTGGTCCTCACGGTGATGGCGGCGGTGTCGTTGCTGATCCGGCGTGACGGGTGGTCGTCGCTGGGTTTCCGCCGCTCGAACGACGCCTGGCTCGTGCCGAAGATGATGGCCTTCGCCGCCGTGTGGTCGCTGTTCCAGCTCGGCGTCACGATGCCGGTGGCGAACTACCTGTCCGGGCGCGAGCAGGACCTGTCGGACTTCGCCGACCTCCAGGGCGACGTGGGTCGCCTCGTCACGCTCTTGGTCCTCGGGTGGGTGGTCGGCGCGCTCGTCGAGGAGCTGGCCTACCGGGGCTACTTGCAGACCCGCCTGCGTCAGCTCGTCGGCGACGGCACGGCAGCGGTCGTGGTCGCCGTGTTGATCTCGTCGGTGCTCTTCGGCCGGGTGCACAGCGAGCAGGGGCTGGTCGGGATCGTGGTCGTGACCCTCGACGGCATCGCGTGGAGCGTCCTGCGGTACCGCTACCGGACGCTGTGGGCTTCGGTGCTGGCCCACGGCTTCAACAACACGATCGGCTTCACGACGTTCTTCCTGGTCGGCCCCGTGCACGGGCTCTGGTAGCCGGGCAGGTCGACCGGGCCGCGCCGACGCCGCGCCGGCGGAGACGTCCACGTCGGGGCGCCTCCGCCGGTGATGCGGCGCGTCGAGCTACTTGCGCCCGAACAGCCGGGCGTTGCAGCCGTCCTCGCCGAACGGCGTCTCGATCGGGCCGGCCGCTCCGCCACCACCGAGGAAGTCCTTCGTGTGGCCCCAGTTCTGCACGGTGCCGGGATCGAGCGGTTCGTCCTCCAGGCCGGAGAACCCGCACGGCGAGTTGCCGTGCTCGACCATCCCGGTGACGCCGTCGCCGGCCGGTCCGCCCCGGCCGCTGCCGGTCACCTCACCGGCCGTCGCGATCGAGGCGGTGCCGAACGTGCCGATGGCCGTGATGGCGGCCACCACGATGAGCTTCTTCACGCGCATGATGTGTCTCCCCCCGAGTGGGTGTGCTTCCAGGTTGTCGGAGCTACATCACGCGGCTGCCGGAGGCGGCCACCGGTCACCCTACGACGACTCGGCCGCCGAACCCAGGAAAAACCTGCGTCCCCGCGGCGAGCGTCCCCTCCCGTCGCCGAGCGACCAGGGGAGGTGTGGTGCCTGGCACCCGTCGGATTGATCAGGTCGGGCGCCGGACAGGTCGATGACGATCGGGTGACTCAGCAAGTGCGCCGATCGATCAGCGACCGGCTTCCCCGCAGCTCCCCCGCAGACGCAGTCGATGCGCCGACCTTCGACGCGGCCGTCATCGCCGCCACGGCCGAGCCGGACGTCGTCGATCACGAGGTCGTCCAACCCGAGGCGATCGCCGTCGACCGCGGGCCCGCGCCCCCCGCACGGCGGGAAACGGGCCGGCTGGGCCGCTTCGTCGGCGTCCTCATCGCCTCGATCAGCATCGGCGCCGCGCTCGTGCTGTGGGCCATCGTCTCGGCCCGCACCCCCGAGCTCGATCGGGCCCCCAGGGTGGCCTCGTTCCTGGGGCGGTGGGAGTTCAGCTACGACCCGCAGGTGCCGGCGATCGCGCTCGTGCTCGGCGCGGTGGGTCTGGGTCTCCTGTTCGCGGCCGCCGCCGCGATGGTGGAGCGGGTGGTGCTCGACAAGTCGCGCCGCTCCACCGACGCCACCACGAAGCTGCTCGCCCCCAAGATCGTGATGGCGGAGACGCGCGGGGTGTTCGCGGGCCCGGTGACCGTGACGGTGCTGATCCCGGCGCACAACGAGGCGGCGTCGATCGGCGCCACCTTGTCCTCGCTGGCGGCCCAGGAACCCGCGCCCGATCGCGTGATCGTCGTGGCCGACAACTGCACCGACGAGACGGCG
>JAEZAI010000523.1 GCA_023427825.1 Actinomycetes bacterium | reverse complement strand
TGTTCGTGCAGCGGGACGGCGCCTACGAGGCCCATGCCGTCGACGGGTCGGTCCGGTTCCGGCGCCACCTCGCAGCCGGCGCGGCTGCCGGATCGGCCGGCCCGGGTCCCGCCCGTGCCTGGACGTTCACCGTCGAGTCGGTCACCGGTCGCAACCCCCTGGGTGACCAGTCGATCGACCGGTTCGCGGGCCTGGCCGCCGAGCTCGACCACCGGTTCCCCGCCCGCACGGCCAACGCCTACCCGTTCGCGTACGAGCAGGTGGCCCAGCTCTTCGACCACCCGCACGCACCCGACGTGTGCGTCGTGCACACGGCGTCGCACCACTGGGCGGACCAGGGCGGCCACATCGGCGAGCACGGGTCGCTGGGCGCGGTGCAGTGCCGGGCGCCGTTCCTGATCAGCGGTCCGGGCGTCCGCCACGACGGCCTGGTCGACGGCGTGCCCGCGCAGATCGTCGACATCGCCCCGACCGTGCTGTCGCTGCTCGGGCGGGACCCCGCGGAGCTGGCCGGCGCCGACGGCCGACCGATCGACGCGGTGCTCGACCACGACGCCCTCCGCCGCGGCGACGGCCCGGCGCACGTGGTCGGGTTCCTGCTCGACGGCTGCAACCCGAACGTCCTCTACGACGCCGTCGCCCGGGGCGAGGCGCCCCACATCGCCGGGCTCCTCGCGGGCGGGACCGCGCTGCGCGACGGCGTCGTGTCGTCCCTGCCGACGGTGACGCTGCCGAACCACACGTCGATCATCACCGGTCGCCACCCGGGCCACCACGGGATCCTGCACAACGCGTGGTGGGACCGCAGCCGCCGCGAGCAGGTGATCACCAACTCTCCCGAGACCTGGGCGACCGCCATGTCGGCGCTCCTGCCCGGCACCGACAGCATCCACCTGGTCCTGCAGCGGAGCGAGCCCGGAGCGTTCACCGCGTCGGTCAACGAGCCGGCCGACCACGGTGCCGGCTTCTCGACCTTCGACCTCATGCGCCGCGGCGTGCGGATGTCGGACTTCCCCCGCACGGCGGACGGTCTGCCCCACAGCTCCGAGATGTTCGTGCGGCCGGTCAAGGACTACGCGCTGTTCACGCAGGTCGACCACCACGGCATGGAGCAGGCGGTCGGCATCATCGAGGGCTCCTACCTCGGTGAGGAGTACCCCCTGCCGCGGTTCCTCTGGGTGAACTTCGCGCTCACCGACTCCGCGTTCCACGAGGGCGGGCCGCACTCGGACATCGCCCGGGCCTCCATCCGCGACACCGACGGGCGGATCGGCGAGGTGCTGGCCGCGCTCGAACGCCGCGGTGTCCGGGAGCGCACGACCGTGTTCCTGTGCGCGGATCACGGCATGGAGGAGAGCGACCCGGCCGTCGGCGGCGACTGGTCGCCCGCGCTGGCCGCCGCCGGCCTCGACGTCCGCGACGAGGCCTTCGGCTTCCTCTACCTCAACCCCTGAACCCCTGAACCCCTGACAGCACCACGGCCCTGAGCGAGGCCGCGACCACGGAGGCCGACGTGCAGAACCCGAACATCGACATCGGCACCTACGGCATCTGGACCGGGACGCTCGACTCGCAGCCGTCCGCGCTGGCCGGCGAGGCCGTCGCCGAGCTCGAGGAGCTCGGCTTCGGCGCGGTCTGGATCCCGGAGACGGTGTTCCGCGAGCCGTTCGTGCACGCCGCCCTCCTGCTGCAGGCGTCGAACCGCATCAAGGTGGCCACCGGCATCGTCAACCGGTACGGGCGCGACCCGCTGGCCTGCAACGCCGCCATGCAGACGCTCAACGAGGCGTTCCCCGGCCGGTTCCTGCTCGGGCTCGGCGTGAGCCACGAGCACCTCGTGTCGTGGGTGCGCAAGCACGACTACTCCAAGCCGTACAGCGGCATGGTCGAGTACCTCGACGCCATGGCGAAGGCCCGCTTCTTCGCCCCCACCGGGGAGCCGCCGGCGCAGATGGTGCTGGCCGCGCTCGGGCCGAAGATGCTCCGGCTCGCAGCCGAGCGCACCGCCGGGGCGCACCCCTACTTCGTGCCGCCCGAGCACACCGCGATCGCCCGGGAGACGATGGGCCCCGAGGCGCTGCTGGCCGTCGAGCAGATGGTGGTGCTCGACACCGACCCGGCCACGGCCCGGGCGACCGCGCGCCAGCACATGGAGGTGTACCTGAAGGCGCCGAACTACACGAACAACCTCGCCCGGCTCGGCTGCGGCCCCGACGAGGTGGCGGACGGCGGGTCCGACCGCGTGGTCGACGCGATCGTGGCGTGGGGCACGATGGACGACGCACTCGAGCGCGTGCAGGCCCACCTCGACGCCGGCGCGGACCACGTGTGCATCCAGGTCCTGCACCCCGACATGACGTACCTCCCGCGGGCCGAGTGGGCCGAGCTGTCCTCCGCGCTGGGGCTCGACGGCTGACGGATCGGAGCCGAGGCTCGGGCGACCGACCCGGCCCCGAGCGCCGGCCTGCGGTCGCTCAGTTCCAGGGCGCCCGCGGGACGCGGGGCGTCTCCTCGGTGGGCGGATCGCTGAGGTCGATGTTGCGGGGTGGGCGCGGCGGGTCGTGGCGTCCGAACCGCCGTCGCCACGCGTTGGCCACCCACATGGCCGTGGCGACCATGC
>JAEZAI010000476.1 GCA_023427825.1 Actinomycetes bacterium | reverse complement strand
GGCCCTCCCAGGAGCAGGGCCGGACCGGTCGCTCCCTGCAGCGAGCGCTCGACGGCGAGCGCGGCGAGGAGCGGCATCACCTCGTCGCGGTCGACGGTCCACGTCCGCCGGGAGCTGCCCTGGCGCGACGCGTCGGCGCCGCCCGTGGTGCCGACGGCCCCCTGGTGCCCGGCGATCGCGCCGCGGACCCCCGAGCCGCCGGACACGCCCCCGCCCGCCCCGAGCTCCTCCTCGTAGGTGACCCGCCGCGTGCGACCGAGGTCGTCGATCCGCACGGTGCCGGTCACCCCGGCGGACCACGGCCCGATCGAGCCCTCGACGGTGCCCTGCAGGACCCGCCCGCTCGCCGGGAGCGCAGGGAGGTGCGTCGTTGCGGTGGGGGCGCCGGTGCCGGTGGATGCCCGGCGCTGCTCTGCTGCCTGACGGGACGCCGAGGCGGCGAGGTGCCGGCAGCGCTCGGCCTGCTCCCGGAGCGACCGGCGGTGCGAGGTGCTCCACGTGCGGCGGAACCGCTCGCCGTCCGCGCCGTCCCAAGCTGCGGCCCGCACCGCGGATCCGATCCGCGACGCCGCTGCGTCCAGCTCGGCGCCGGCCGCGGCGAACGCCCGCGCCAGCCCTTCGAGCGCCTCGATGTCCGCACCGATCGCCGTCACACGCGTGACGGTACGGATCGGCCGCCGTCAGGTCACCGGGGACCGGTCCCCCTTGACAGCTGCCGTCCTCGGCCAGCCGCCAGGACGGTCAGGCGCCAGGCCCGTCAGCCGTCGAGGCCGAGCACCCGCAGGGCGTTCTCGCGCAGGAACTTGGGCCAGACCTCGTCCTTGAACGGCACGTTCGGCAGCTCGGACATGATCCGCTCGTAGGTCAGCCCGGCGGGGAAGTACCCGGCGTAGATGATCTTGTCGGCGCCGCGGGTGTTCGCGTAGTCGATGATCGCCTTGGGGTAGTGCTTCGGGGCGAACGCCGAGGTGGAGTAGTAGAGGTTCGGCCACTTCAGCATGAGCTTCACGGCCAGCGCCTCCCACGGCTCGGCGCCGTGGCGCATCACGACCTTGAGCTCGGGGAAGAACCAGCAGACCTCGTCGAGGTACTCGACCTTCTGCGGCTCGAGCGGCACCCGGGGCCCGGGCACGCCGGCGGTGATGAAGATCGGCAGGCCGAGCTCCACGCACGTGGCGTAGACGGGGTAGTACGGCGCGGCGTTGATCGCCGTCCGGCACCCGGCCGGGAACGTGGTGACGGCCACCAGCCCGAACTCCTCGTGGTACCGCTTGATCCGGCGGATCTCCTCCATGCCGTCGCGGGGGTCCACGTCCAGGCACGGCAGGAAACGGTCGGGGAAGCTGCGGGCGGCGCGGGCCGGGTCCTCGCGGGTCTTGTTGCCGACGTTGATCATCGCCTTGGCCACGCCGAAGCGGTCCATGTTGTAGAGCGTCACGGCCACCGGGTCGGCGTCCGCATCGATCTCGGCCGGGATGTCCTTGAACATGTACTGCGCCGGCATCTTGAACGTGCCGCTCTCCTCGTCGCGCAGCTCCGCGGAGAGGAACTTGTAGATCTCCCGCCGGTCGTGGCTCGGGAGACCGATCATGGTGTCGATGATCTCGATGTCGGTCGGCATGCCCATGGACACGAAACCTAGACCCTCGAACTGGAACAGGTTCTACTGATGGCCCGGCTCTCCCTCCGACGCTTCTGGGACCTGCTCGGCGGCCCCTCGGCGGTGGCGGGGCGGACCAGCGGCGTGCCGCCGTCCGCCAACGGCGCCTCGTCGTTCCACCTCCGATGGGACCTGCCGCCGGCCGTGCCGCTGCGCGAGGTCGCCGTGACGCTCGAGGTCCTGGAGCCGCCCTCGGTCGACCGCCTGTACTTCTGGGCGCTGCAGGCCGACTTCGCGGACGAGCGCGGGCGACGTGCCGGCGGCGCGCACCTGGGCCTGCAGTGGCACCCGCAGCACCCTGGCTCCACCGCCGTGAACTGGGGCGGCTACGACGCCTCGGGCCGCGAGCTCGACGGCTCCGGGTCGGACCTCCCGTCCGCGCTGCACAACGTGAACACACGCGACATGCCGTGGTCGCCGCGGCAGCCCTACCGCCTCACGATCGCCCGGCACGACGGCGGCGACGGAACCGTGTGGCGGGGAAGCGTCACGGGGCCCGACCGACGGGTCACCGTGGTCCGCGACCTGTACCCGCCGGGCGACCGCGTCAGCGGTGTCGTCATGTGGTCCGAGGTCTTCGCCCGCTGCGACGACCCCACGGTCGGGGTGCGATGGAGCGATCCCCGTGTCATCACGCTGGACGGCGCCGAGATGGCCCCGTCGCGTTGGTCGGTGAACTACCAGTCCTACGCCGACGGCGGGTGTGCGAACACCGACTCGCGCATCGACGGCATCGGCGTGGTCCAGTGGACGAACGCGGCGCGGAGCACGCCGCAGGGCGCGCTGCTCGCCGTGCCCCGGCCGGCCGGACGGGCTCCCTCCTGAAGGTGCGCTCCGGTACCGTCCCGACCATGACGGGGGCACAGCCGCAGCCGGCGGCAGCGAGCA
>JAEZAI010000467.1 GCA_023427825.1 Actinomycetes bacterium | reverse complement strand
GGTCGGACCACCGCGCCACCCTCGCCGCCCGGTCCGGTCGGGGTCGGCGGCGTGGGTTCCAGTGCTGAGGCCGACACGGTGATCACCGGGTCCCTCGGCGGCGGAGCATCAGCGTCCGCCCGATCGTCCGCGCCACGCGCTCGCCCACCGGGTCACCGCACAGCACCTCGACCTCACGCCAGTGGTCGATCGCAGCGTCGAGGTCCGCCACCGACGCCGGTTGTACCAGGGTCGCGACCGCACGGTCGACCACGTCGGGCCGCAAGCGGGCCCGACCCGACCTGAGGTCGTCCAGCGCCGTGGTCTCGTCGAGCACGTGGAGCTCCGGTCGTGAGCGGAGCTGCTCGACGACGTCCCGGAGACCATCGGCGTCGGCCGCTCCGTACGCGATGACCTCCGCCGCCTCGAGCATGCGCGCGGCGCGCAACACCTCGGCCCGCTCCTCCAGCTCGTCCATCGCCTGATCCAGTCGGGACCGGCCCGACATCTCGTCGAGGGCCTGCGCCAGCGGCGCCGCGCCTCGGAGGCCGTCGGCTGCGAGCGCGACCGCCCGAACGGCACCGACGTGGCCGAGCACGTCCTGCAGGCGCGCCCGGCTGGCGCGATCGACCGGTGCGTCCAGATCGACGAACAGGGAGGCGTCGGCGAGCAGGAGCTCTCGGGTGGCCGCGTCGAGCTCCGCGATGGCCGCGACGGCGCGGGCATCGGCCTCGGAGAGGCGGCCGCACGAGACGGCCTCCGCTACCAGCGTCCACAGCGGCAGGACCGTGCGCACGGCGCCGTGCAGCCGGTCGCCCAGCCGGGTGGCCAGCTCCTCGGCCGCGGCGGGGTCGCCCCCGGCGACCAGGTCCGCCTTGCCTAGGACGCCGATCGCCGCATCGGCCCGACCACCCGACGCGGCGCCGAACGACGTCAGGTCGGTCGCCTCGTCGCTCCGGCCGGTGTGGGTCAGCAGGTAGAGGACGGCGTCGGCTCGTCCCACCGCGTCGGTGCTGGCCTCGTCGATGCCGAGGTACCGCTCGGTCCGCTGACCCGCCCCGGACGCCGACGACACGCCGGGGGTGTCCACGATCTCGACGGAGCGCAGGCGCCGGTTGGCCAGGAACACCTCGATGTGGTCGATCTCGGCGACGGGCCGGCCGAGCGACGAAGGGATGCGACCGTCGTCGCCCAGGCGTCGCACCGCGGTCTCGCCGTCGCGGCCGTGGACCACGACGTGCTCGGCGCTCCCGAACCGGAAGCGCGCCACGACCTGCGTGCACTCACCGGCGTCGGTCGGCGCCACCCGGCGGCCGACGACCGCGTTGACCAACGTCGACTTGCCCGCGGACACCCGGCCGGCGACGGCGACGGACGGTGGGTCGTCCGCGCGGGAGCAGACCTCGCCGAGGCGCGCGGCGGCCACGGGACCGAGGGACGGACGGGCGCCCGCCAGTCCCTCGGCGACCACGGAGGACGCCGGGGCCGTCACCGCTTCGCCGCGACCGCCGAGAAGATCCTGGACGCCGCCAGGACGACCGGCACGATCACCCAGCCGAGCGGGTTCGAGAAGGTGTCCCCGAACGGGCTGCCCTCGTCGTCGGCACCGGCCGTGGCCGACACGGCGAACGGGTCCTCGTCGAGCACCGGCGGCTCGGTGCCGACCTGCGCCACGTCGGGGATCGCGTCGTCGACCGGGGCGCCGAACGGGTCGGCGGCGTCGCCGACCGTGGGATCCGGCTGGTCCGACACCACGAGCGTGCGGTCCGACACGACCTGGCCCGTCTCGTCGACCGACGGCGAGCTCCACGCCTCGTCCAGCGCGTCGAGCGGCACCTCGAGCTGGTGGCCGTCGGGGTGACCCGAGTCCGAGAGGATCGCGATGCACCGCTCGGTGTCGATCGCCACGATCCGCACGGCGTGGTCCACCCCGTCGCTCTCGTCGGTGAAGCCCGGCCAGTAGTCGCCTGCGTCGACCGCCATCACCACCGACCGGCCCTCGTCGAGGTAGCCGGGGAGGTCCTCCCAGGTCTGGTCGTGCAACGTCTGCGATGGCACGCCGAGGTCGGTCAGCACCTCGGCGAGGCCGTCGATCGTCATGCCCTCCTCGTCCAGCAGACCGCGCTCGGCCGCGTACGACGCGACGTCGAACTCGTCGGGGAGGTCGGCTCCGGTGAAGTCCTCGATGATCTGGGTGGCCGCCGAGGGCGCGCACGTGAAGTCGGTCGACTGCTCGAACCAGAAGTCCGCATCGGACACGTCGCCCACGATCCCGTCGGTCCCGACGGCCTCGGCCTCCCACCCGCGGTAGGCATCGCTCTCGGTCACCTCGTCGGTGGTGGTGTAGAGGTCGGGATCGCTCTGGATCGGGACCTGCGACACGACGTCCTCGTCGAAGCCATCGATCGGGTCGCCGTCGTCCACCGGCACGGTGTCCTGCGCGCCCGTGCCGAACCCCTCGAGGAAGTCGGCGAGGCCGTCGCCGCGCATCTCGACCACGGCGCCCGTCGCATCCACGAACGCGGCCTCGACGACCGTCCCGTCGGCGTCGTGGAACAACGTCACGGACGAGCCGTCCGCCGCCACCTCCTGCAGGGAGTACCCGCCGGTGGTGGCATCGATCTGCACCGCGGCGTCCGCCACGCCGTCCCCGTCCAGGTCGGCGATGACCGTGTCGGCCATCCCGTCCCCGTTCGAGTCGACGACACCCAACGCGTCCAGGTCTGCGATCTGATCCTCGAACGACATGTGTCATCCCCTTCCGGTCGGACGAGTGCTGCGTCGACCGTAAGAGGGGTCTCCTCCCCGGGGAATCCTCGGATCGTGCCATGTGCCGCTCCGACGCGACCGAGGGGTGGGCGAGGGTGCTGCGGGGTTGGCACGGATCGGGGATGCAGCCAGGCGCGCGGTGATGCCTACGGTGCTCCGGTCGTCAGGCGAAGGGAGCGGACGATGTCGCAACACGTCGTGGTCCGACCCACGTTGGGCCTCTACCTCCGACGGGTCTTCAACTCGAGCGACGGCAAGTTCGTGCTCTTCGCGGCCGTGCTCGCCCCGGCGATCGCCTTCGGTGTGGCGCCCGTCCTGGGCATCGTCCTCGCGGTCCTGGTGGTCGCGGGCGCCGCCTACGCCATGGTCATGACCAAGGCGAGCGCCAGCCCGGGCACGCTCGTGGTGTCCGGGCCCTTCCGGCGGCGTTCCTTCCGGGTCCAGGACCTGACCGCCGTGCACCTGCAGCCGATCAGCTACGTGAGCCGTCCGAGCTCGGTCCAGATCGCGTCGTCGTACCGCATGTACATCACCGCGACGTGCGACGGGCAGTCGGTCGAGGCCCCGGTGTTCGCGACGGAACGGCATCGCCAGGAGGACGTGCAGGCCCTCGTGCACCGTCTGCTCACCGCCGCGCAAGGCGCGCCGGCCCCGGCCGCGCCGTCGGCGTAGCCGGGCTCGGTCCCACCGGGTCAACCGGTCCAGGTGACCGTGGCCGCCGGCCCCCGCCGCGGCCTGGGCATGGTGCCCGGACCGGGCGGGCCGCCGAGGTCGTCGATCTCGATGGAGCGCAGGACCTCGAGGAACGTCCGGGTGTGCTCGGCGGCGACGGTCGCCGGGGCGGTCCCCGTCGCGGTGAAGCCGCGGCCGGCCCGGGTGGCGTACGCCTGCACCTGCGCCACCCGCACTCCGTCCGGAGGCGTCCACTCGAACTGCCGCAGGAAGCCGTCCATCCCGAACACCGCGGTCCGGTCGAAGCGGTGCTCCACGTAGCCGGGGAACTCCCGCCGCAGCAGGTCGCCCTGCGCGGTGGCGTACTGCTCGGAGTCGAGCGTCGGATCGAGCGGTTCGCTGGAGACAATGACGTTGGCCTGCCCGGACGGCGCGAGCAGCGTGATCGACTCCTTCACGAACCACCCTGCGGGGACGTCGGTACGGATGGTCCCCTGGTACCGCTGCTCCGACATCACGCTCCGATCCCGCTCGACGACAGCACGAGACCGTAGGGAGCCACCCCTGGGGACGCATCCCCGGTTCGTGCCACCGTCCAGCGGCCGAGCGCGGACGGGGTGCCCCGGCCGTCGTCGATCTCCACGCTCGGGCCGAAGGCCGTTCGGCGAGTTCTCAACTCCGAGCTCGGGCGACCGACCCAGAGAAGGCAGAGGTGCGCGCCCGAGCGCGCCTGCCCCGACGGAGAGGCCCAGCCATGTCCACCACCGACCAGCCCAGCTCCACGTCGAGCGGTCCCCGGATCACGCCCACCCGGGGCGGCGTCGCCATGGCGATCGTCGGCGCGCTGCTGCTCGGACTCGGCATCTTCGCCAGCACCGGTGCGGCGCCCGAGCCGGTGTGCCCCGCCGGCACGAAGCTCGTCGCCAAGTACAGCTACCAGACGCAGGGCAAGGACAAGGGCAAGTACAAGTACGTCGAGCCGAACGGCAACTCCAAGGTGGTGTCGCTGTCGGACACCTCTGCGCAGGGCGGCCAGTTCTCGTCCGCCGAGCCCATCGCCGCGGTGGTCGTGAAGGCGGGCCCCGGCTCCAAGGACTCCTGGATCACGCCCAGCGCCCTGACCGGCTCGTTCGGCGTCGACGGCATCCCGCCCGTCGACGGGGAGACCCCCGACATCGGCTCCGTGCAGTTCTGCGTCGCCGCGGCGGTCAACCCGGCCACGGCCGCCAACGGGTTCAACGCCGTCACCAAGGGCGATGCGTTCCTGAACGCCAACGAGGCCGAGGGCCCCGTCGCCGTCGGTGGCGACCTCACCTTCGACCAGTACCAGGTGGCGATCCACTCGGCCGGCACCTTCAAGATCGACCCGGCCGACGGGCAGCCGACCTCGCTGCTCGTGCGGGGCAAGACCCAGATCAAGTCGTCCAAGGGCCAGCTCACCGTGGACAAGGGCTGGGTCTCGGTCGGCAACGCCGCTGGCATCGAGGCCAAGCGCCAGAACCCCAACCAGATCGTGGTCAACGCCCAGAAGGCCACGGTCGACACCCTGCCGCGCATCTTCGGCCAGAACAGCTCGCAGTCGCTCCAGAGCGCGACGCGGGCCAGCACGTTCGACTTCGAGGTCGCGTTCAAGGGCTGGGGAGAGCTGTCCGCCGGCCTCGTGTACTGCGAGCCGACGGTGACGCTGGCCGGCGCCAACGGCCCCACCGCTCCCTGGACCGGGGGCGACGCCTACATCTACCCGTCGGGCTCCGGCCAGATGGTGCTCAAGCTCACCGCCGACGACCTGTCGAAGCTCTCGAGCATCACGTTCCGCGACGGCGCCGCGCCGTCCGCGGACCGGCCGCTCATCATCAACGTCGCCGGCGTGCCCGCCAACTGGAACCCGCCGAAGCTCACCGGTGACTCCAACACCCACGCGAGCTACACGCTGTGGAACTTCGGTCTGGCGACCAGCGTCAAGATCACGGGCGCCAACGAGCTGGCCGGCACCGTGCTGCTGCCCTGGGGCACGTTCGAACAGACCGGCGGCGGCAACCTGGTCGGCGCCGTCTACGCCTCGGCATTCGTGCACAGCGGTGGTGCGGAGCTCCACGACAAGCCGTTCGGCACCAACGTGACGCCCTGCAGCTGCACTCCGCAGACCACGACGACGACCACGTCCACGACGACGTCGACGACGTACCCGACGACGACCACGACGACGCCGACGACCTCCACCACGTACCCG
>JAEZAI010000456.1 GCA_023427825.1 Actinomycetes bacterium | reverse complement strand
TCACCAGACGTGGCAGAGGACTTCGCCACCGATCCGCTGGCGGCGAGCCTCGCGGTCGGTCATGAGTCCCTTGCTCGTGGACAGGACGGCGATGCCGAGGCCTCCGAGGACGCGCTCGAGCTCGTCGTGCTTGCGGTAGACGCGCAGACCCGGCTTGGAGACGCGTCGCAGGCCGGAGATGACCCGTCGGCGCTCGTCCGAGTACTTCATGTCGATGCTCAGGCTCCGGCCGGGGCCCGACGGGTTGTCGGCCACCGAGAACCCGACGATGTAGCCCTCCTTCTCGAGGAGGACGGCGAGCGCCTCCTTGAGCTTGGAGGACGGCATCTTGACCTCGTCGTGCATCGCGATGTTCGCGTTGCGGATGCGGGTCAGCATGTCGGCGATGGGATCGGTCATGGTCATGTCGTGCTCCCTCCCCTCACCAACTGGCCTTCGTCACGCCCGGGATCTCGCCCGAGTGGGCGAGCTCGCGCAGGCAGACACGGCACAGGCCGAACTTGCGGTACACCGAGCGCGGACGGCCGCACCGGCGGCACCGGGTGTAGGCGCGCACCTTGAACTTGGGCTTGCGCTGCTGCTTCTGCTTCAGAGCCTCGGTGGCCATTACTGCTGCCCTTCACGACGGAACGGGAAGCCGAAGGCGTCCAGGAGGGCGCGGCCTTCGGCATCGGTTCGAGCGGTGGTCACGATCGTGATGTCCATGCCTCGGGAGGCATCGACCTTGTCGTAGTCGATCTCCGGGAAGATCAGCTGTTCGGTGACGCCGAACGTGTAGTTGCCCCGACCGTCGAAGCTCTTCGACGGCAGGCCCCGGAAGTCACGGATGCGGGGGATCGCCAGCGTGATCAGCCGGTCGAAGAACTCCCACATGTTGTCGCCGCGCAGCGTCACCTTGACGCCGATGGCGTTGCCCTCACGGAGCTTGAAGCCGGCGATCGACTTCTTGGCCTTCGTGATGACGGGCTTCTGGCCGCAGATGGCGGTCAGGTCCACCACAACCTTCTCGAGGAGGCCGCGGTTCTCGGTCGCCTTGCCGGCGCCGACGTTGACCACGATCTTCTCGAGGCGAGGGACCTCCATGATGTTGCCGAGGCCGAGCGACTCCTGCAGCGACGAGCGGATCTCGTCGTTGTAGCGGGTCTTCAGCCGCGGGACGATCGCCGTGGCGGTGCTCACAGCTCACCTCCGTTGCTGCGGGCGACGCGGGTCTTGGTCCCGTCGGCGCCGATGCGGTAGCCGGCACGGGTCGCCTTGCCGGCGCTGTCGATGAGCGCCAGGTTCGACACGTGGATCGGCATCGCCTTGTCGATGATCCCGCCCTGCTGCATGGCCCGGGTGGGCTTCTGGTGGCGCTTCGCCACGTTCACGCCTTCGACGATCGCCTTGTTGGCGGCCGGGTCGACGAACATGACGTCGCCCTCCTTGCCCTTGTCCTTGCCGGACAGGACGCGGACGCGATCGCCCTTCTTGATCTTCAGCTTCGTCGTCTGCCTCTTGGATGACATGGAGTCAGATCACCTCCGGGGCGAGCGACACGATGCGCATGAACTTCTTGTCGCGCAGCTCGCGGCCGACGGGGCCGAAGATGCGGGTCCCGCGCGGCTGCTTCTGGTCGTTGATGAGCACGGCGGCGTTCTCGTCGAAGCGGATGTAGCTCCCGTCCGGGCGCCGGCGCTCCTTCTTGGTGCGGACGACGACGCACTTCACGACGTCGCCCTTCTTGACCGCGGCGCCGGGGAGGGCGTCCTTGACGGTGGCCACGAAGACGTCGCCGATCGAGGCGTACCGACGGCGGGAGCCGCCGAGCACCTTGATGACGAGCACCTCGCGGGCACCCGAGTTGTCGGCCACCCGGAGGCGGCTCTCCTGCTGGATCATCGGGCGCGCTCCACGATCTCCAGGATCCGCCAGCGCTTCAGCTTGGACAGCGGGCGGGTCTCCATGACCCGCACGCGGTCGCCCACGTTGAGGTCGTTGGACTCGTCGTGGACGTACAGCTTCTTGTCCTGCTGCATCGTCTTGTTGTACCGGGGGTGGCGGACACGCTCGGTCACGGTGACGATGGCGGTGCGCTCCATCTTGTTGGACGTGACGATGCCCTCGCGCACCTTGCGGGCGTTGCGCTCGGCGGTGGCATCGGTCGTCGCAGCGTTGTCGCTCATGACGCCTCGCTCCCGACCGCGGCCTCGGCGGCAGCGATCTCACGGGCCCGCAGCTCGGTGTTGAGGCGGGCGATGTCCTTCTTGGTCTGCTGGATCCGGGCGGAGTTCTCGAGCTGGCCGGTGGCCAGCTGGAACCGCAGCTTGAACAGGCGGTCCTTCTCCTCCGCGAGCCGCTCGATGAGCTGCTCGTCACCCAGGTTCGCGACGGACTCCTTCGCCATCAGAAGCCCTCCTCACGGGTCACGATCTTGGCCTTCACCGGCAGCTTCTGGATGGCCCGGTTCAGGGCGCCGCGGGCGATGGCGTCGTCGGGGTAGCTGAGCTCGAAGAGCACGCGACCGGGACGCACGACGGCGACCCAGCGCTCGGGGTTGCCCTTGCCGGAGCCCATGCGGGTCTCGGCGGGCTTCTGCGTCACCGGCTTGTCCGGGAACACGTTGATCCACACCTTGCCGCCACGCTTGATGTGACGGGTCATGGCGATACGGGCCGCCTCGATCTGGCGGGCGGTGATCCAGCCCGGCTCCAGGGCCTGGATGCCGTACTGGCCGTGCGTGACGTTGGTGCCGCCCTTGGCGACACCCTTGGTGCGACCGCGGTGCTGCTTGCGGTGCTTGACCTTGCGGGGCATCAACATCAGTCAGCGTCTCCCGGTCGGAAGTGCGGCGTCTCGTGGTGCTCGCGGGTGGAGCGCTCGATCTCCTCCTCCTCCGCGAGCAGGCGCTCGAACTCCGGATCCGCCTCCTGGATGAGGGGCTTGATCTCCTCGTCCGGCTCCTCGGCGGCCGGAGCCTCCGGGGCAGGGGCCGGCGCGGCAGCTGCAGCGGCGGCGCCCGGGGCGGTCGGCTTGGTGGACACCACGCGGGGGCGCTCCTGGCCGGCGGTCTCGCCGACGGCCATGGCGGCCTCCTTGGTGATCTTGTCCTCGTTGGCGCTCTTGTAGGGCAGGATGTCGCCCTTGTAGATCCAGACCTTCACGCCGATGCGACCGGCGGAGGTGCGGGCCTCGCGGAACCCGTAGTCGATGTCGGCACGGAGGGTGTGCAGCGGCACGCGGCCCTCGCGGTACCACTCGGTGCGGGACATCTCGGAGCCGCCGAGGCGACCCGAGCACTGCACCCGGATGCCGAGGGCGCCGGCCTTCTGCGCGTTCTGCACGGCCCGCTTCATGGCCCGGCGGAAGGCGATCCGGTTGGCGAGCTGGTCGGCCACGCCCTGCGCGATCAGCGCGGCGTCGACCTCGGGCTGCTTGATCTCCTGGATGTTCAGCTGGACCTTGGGGTTGCCGGTCAGCTTGGTGAGATCCGCACGGAGCTCGTCGGCCTGGGCGCCGCGGCGACCGATGACGATGCCCGGACGGGCGGTGTGCACGTCGACGCGGAGGCGGTCGCGCGTGCGCTCGACCTCGATCCGGCTGATGGCCGCGTTCGGCAGCTTGTTCATCAGGTAGTCGCGGATCTTCCAGTCCTCGATGAGGTAGTCGACGTACTCCTCACGGGTGGCGAACCACCGGGACTTCCAGTCCGTGGTGGTGCCGAGGCGGAAGCCGTAGGGGTTGACCTTCTGGCCCATCAGTCCTCGTCCTTCTTCTCGGTCTCGGCAGCCTCGGCCTCGTCGGCCAGCTCGGCGCTGTCCTCGGCGACGACCGCCTCGGCGGCGGCCTCGTCACCTGCGTCCTCCGCAGCGGCGCCGCCGTCACCGGCACCCTCCGCCTCGGTGGCGACCCCGGCGTCCTCTGCGTCCTCGGCGAAGGTCTCGGTCACGACCGCCTCGGTCGCGGCCTCGTCACCAGCGAGCTCTGCCGCTGCCTCCTCGCCGTCGGGCGTGGCCGGCGTGGGCGCCTCGACGTCCTCGGTGGCACCGGAGCGCCGACGGCTGCTGGCGACGCGGCGGGCACGGCTGGCCGCAGCGTCGGGCGCCGTGCGACCGGACTCGGCCTGGCGGGTCCGGATGCGGTCCCACTCCTCGGCGCTGTAGCGGCCGACGATGATCGTGATGTGGCAGGTGCGCTTGCGGATCCGCGTGGCGCGGCCGCGGGCCCGGGGGCGCCAGCGCTTGAGCGTGGGGCCCTCGTCGGCGTAGGCCGTCGCGACGAAGAGCTCCTCCGGCGGGATGTCGTTGTTGTTCGCGGCGTTGGCCACCGCGGAGTCGAGCACCTTGGCGATCGTCTCGGATGCACCGCGCTCGGAGAACTGCAGGATCGTCCGGGCCTCGGCCACGGACTTGCCGCGGATGAGGTCCAGCACGACGCGGGCCTTGGTGGCCGACATGCCGGCGTGGCGGTGCTGGGCGCGGACGCCCGGCCGCTCGTTGGTCTTGGCCCCGGTCATCGCCGACCCCTCGCGCCCTTCTCCTGCCCGGCGTGGAACTTGAACGTCCGGGTGGGGGCGAACTCGCCGAGCTTGTGGCCGACCATCGACTCCGTCACGTAGACGGGCACGTGCTTGCGACCGTCGTGGACGGCGATCGTGTGGCCGACCATCTCGGGGATGATCGTGGAGCGACGCGACCAGGTCTTGATCACGTTCTTCTGACCCTTCTCGTTGAGGTCGTCCACCTTCTTGAGGAGGTGGTCGTCCACGAAGGGACCCTTCTTCAGGCTGCGAGGCATCTCGACATCTCCTCCGTCACCGTCGCGAGCCGCGCGTCCGACGACGACGCACTAGCAGCTTCTGGGACGGCTTGTTCTTGTTGCGGGTGCGACCCTCGGGCTTGCCCCAGGGCGACACCGGGTGACGACCACCCGAGGTCTTGCCCTCGCCGCCACCGTGCGGGTGATCGACGGGGTTCATGGCCACACCGCGGGTCTGCGGGCGGACGCCCTTCCAGCGGTTGCGGCCGGCCTTGCCGACCTTGATCAGGTCGTGCTCGGCGTTGCCGACCTCGCCGACCGTGGCGCGGCAGTCGATCGGGACGCGACGCATCTCGGTCGAGGGGAGGCGGAGCGTGGCGTAGTCGCCCTCCTTGGCCACCAGCTGGACGCTGGAGCCGGCGGAACGGGCCATCTTGCCGCCCGCACCGGGCTTGAACTCCACGTTGTGGACCACGGTGCCGACCGGGATGTAGCGCATGGGGAGCGCGTTGCCCGGACGGATCTCGGCGCCCTGGCCCGACTGGACCATGTCGCCGACCTTCAGGTCGCGCGGGGCGAGGATGTAGCGCTTCTCGCCGTCCAGGTAGTGCAGGAGGGCGCTGCGGCAGGTGCGGTTGGGGTCGTACTCGATGGCCGCGACCTTGGCCGGGACACCGTCCTTCTTCCGCTTGAAGTCGATGACGCGGTACTGCTGCTTGTGACCGCCGCCGCGGTGGCGGGAGGTCTTGCGGCCGTAGTTGTTGCGACCACCGGTCTTGGACTTCTTGGCCAGCAGCGACTTCTCGGGCTCCGAGCGGGTGATGTCCGCGAAGTCCGAGACGGTCTGGAACCGGCGGCCGGGGCTGGTGGGCTTGCGCTTGCGAACCGCCATGTCACTTCACCTCGAACAGGTCGATCTGGTCGCCCTCGGCGAGCGTGACGACGGCGCGCTTGGTGTCGGGCCGGCTGCCGAAGGTGGGCGAACGGCGGTTGCGCCGCTTCTTGCCCTTGCGATTGAGGGTGTTGACCTTCTTGACCTTCACGCCGGGCCAGATGGCCTGCACGGCATCGCGGATCTCGGGCTTGGAGGCGCCGGGGGCCACGATGAAGGTGTAGACGCCGTCGTCGAGCAGCCCGTAGGACTTCTCGCTGACGACCGGTCGGATGATGACGTCCCGGGGATCCTTCACGATCAGGCCCCTTCCTCG
>JAEZAI010000450.1 GCA_023427825.1 Actinomycetes bacterium | reverse complement strand
CGATCAGGGTGAGCGCGACCTTCGCCATGTTCGAGATGGAAGAAGAACATGTCAGTAACTGAGGCCACGAAGCGGCGGTCGGGCTCGGAGCTGCTGGAGGCTCTGCGCCACCGGCCGTACCGGCTGCTCGTCGCCGCCCGCTTCGTCACCATGGCCGGCAATTCGCTCGCCCCGATCGCCCTCGCCTTCGCGGTGCTGGATCTCACCGGGTCGCCGACTGACCTGGCCCTGGTGGTCGGGGCCCGCTCGGCGACCAACGTCGCGCTGCTGCTCTTCGGGGGCGTACTCGCCGACCGGGTGCCCCGCCCGTTGGTGCTCGTCGGGTCGAGCACCGCCGCGATGGCGACCCAGGCGACCGTGGCGGCCCTGGTCCTCACCCATACCGCCAATCTCGGACTGTTGATCGCGCTCTCGGCCGTCAACGGGGCCGCGGCGGCGTTCGCCTTCCCGGCCAGCGCGGCTCTCGTCCCGCAGACCGTGCCCCCGCACCTCCTGCAGACGGCGAATGCGATCAATCGGCTGGGCATGAACCTGGCGATGATCGGCGGTGCGGTGGTTGGCGGCGTCGTGGTGGCCGCAGTCGGTCCGGGCTGGGGTATCGCGATCGACGCGGTCGCGTTCGGGGCGGCGGCGCTGCTGTACGCATTGATCCGGGTTCCGTCCGCCCGTCCGGCCGATGGTGGCGAGGCGCAGCCCATCGCCCGCAACCCGATCCAGGATCTGCGGGAGGGCTGGTCGGAGTTTGTTGCTCGCAGCTGGGTGCCGACGGTCGTGCTGGGATTCTGTCTATTCAATGCGGCTATGGTCGCTGCCCTGACCGTCCTCGGCCCGGTACTCGCGGATGAGACCATCGGCCGCCGAATGTGGGGTATCTTCCTGGCCACCGAGACGGCCGGCATGGTCGCCGGGGTGCTGGTCGCGATGCGGCTGCGGACGCAGCGCCTGCTGCTGTTCGGCGTCGCGTGCACCGCGGCCGCGGCGCTGTGGCTCTTCGCGCTGGCCCTGTTCCCCCAGCCCGCTGTGCTACTGCCGGCGGCCTTCGTCACCGGGCTCGCGATCGAGCAGTTCACGGTGGCGTGGGACGTCGCACTGCAGCAGCACATCCCGGCGGAGAAGCTGGCTCGGGTCTACTCGTACGACGCCGTGGGCTCGTTCCTCGCCATCCCGGTGGGGCAGGTCGTGGCCGGCCCGGTCGCCGTCGCCGTCGGCCCGCAGACGGCGATGCTGGGCGCGGGCGTGCTGGTCCTGCTCGCCGTCCTGGGCATGCTGCTCAACCCGCAGGTCCGTTCCGTGCGTCGCGGCGTCACGCGGGCTGGCACGATGGGGGCGTGATCACCAACGTCCTGGCCGCCCGGTACGCGTCGCCCGAGCTGACCTCGCTCTGGTCGCCGGAGGAGAAGGTCCGCACCGAACGCCGGCTCTGGCTCGCGGTCCTGCGCGCGCAGCGTGAGCTCGGCGTGAGCGTCCCCGACGGTGTGGTCGAGGCGTACGAGGCGGTCCTCGACCATGTCGACCTCGACAGCATCGCGGCCCGGGAGCGAATCACCCGGCATGACGTGAAGGCCCGCATCGACGAGTTCACCGCGCTCGCCGGCCACGAGCACATCCACAAGGCGATGACCTCGCGCGACCTCACCGAGAACGTCGAGCAGCTCCAGATCCGGGCCAGCCTGTCGCTGATCCGGGACCGCATGGTCGCGGCGCTGGCCCGGCTCGCGGCTCGAGCGGTCGAGTTCGAGGGCCTGGTGATGGTGGGGCGGTCCCACAACGTGCCGGCCCAGGCCACCACGCTCGGCAAGCGCTTCGCCACCGCGGCCGACGAGCTTCTGCTCGCGTACGAACGCATCAGCCAACTCATCGACCGGTACCCCCTGCGCGGCATCAAAGGACCGGTCGGCACCGCGGCCGACCAACTCGACCTGCTGGGAGACCCGAGCCGGGTGGCGGCGCTGGAGGAGGCGGTCGCGCGCCACCTCGGCTTCGCCCGGGTGCTGACCAGCGTCGGTCAGGTCTATCCGCGGTCGCTGGACCTCGACGCGATCTCGGCCCTGGTCCAGGCGGCGGCCGGGCCGTCGTCGCTGGCGATGACGATCCGGCTCATGGCCGGGCAGGAGCTGGTCACCGAGGGATTCGCGGCGGGGCAGGTCGGCTCCTCGGCGATGCCGCACAAGATGAACACCCGCTCCTGTGAGCGGATCAACGGGCTCGCCGTCGTACTGCGGGGCTACCAGTCGATGGTGGCCGAGCTCGCCGGGGCGCAGTGGAACGAGGGCGATGTCTTCTGCTCGGTGGTCCGCCGCGTGGCGCTGCCTGATGCCTTCTTCGCCGCCGATGGCCTGTTCCTCACGCTGTTGACCGTGCTCGATGAGCTCGGGGCCTACCCGGCGGTGATCGCCCGGGAGCTGGACCGCTACCTGCCGTTCCTGGCCACCACGAAGGTCCTGGTCGCGGCGGTCCGGCGCGGTGTCGGCCGGGAGACCGCGCACGAGGTGATCAAGGAGCACGCGGTCGCCGTCGCGCTCGACATGCGGGAGTCCGGCCGGGACGACAACGACCTGGTGGAGCGGCTCGCCGCCGATCCCCGGCTCGGCCTGGACGCCGGAGCCCTCCGCGAGGCGCTCGGAGATCCGGCGTCCTACGTGGGCAACGCGGGGACGCAGGCCCGGACGTTCGTCGACCGGGTGGGGGAGCTGGCCAAGCGGTACCCCGACGCCGCCGCCTACGAGGGCGCACCGGTCCTGTGACGCCACCGACGACCGGCGGCCCCACCGCGATCCCGCTGACCCACGTGCACCGCGGCAAGGTCCGCGACCTCTACGACGCCGGCGACGACCGGCTGCTGATGGTCGCCTCGGACCGCATCAGCGCCTTCGACGTGGTGATGGCCGAACCCGTGCCCGACAAGGGTCGCGTCCTCACGGCCATGTCCGCGCACTGGTTCGAGGCGGTGGCCGACGTGATCGGCAACCACCTCATCTCGACCGACCTCGCGGACCTGCCCCAGGGCTGCCAGCTGGACGAGCTCGCCGGGCGGGTCATGCTGTGCCGACGGGCGGACATGCTCCCGGTCGAGTGCATCGTGCGCGGCTACGTGGCGGGCTCCGCATGGAAGGAGTACCGCGACCGCGGGACCATCCACGGCATGCCGGCACCCGCAGGGCTGGTCGAGGCGGACCGGCTCCCCGAGCCGATCTTCACGCCGTCCACCAAGGCCGCGGTCGGGGACCACGACGAGAACATCACGTTCGACCGGGCGGTCGAGATCCTCGGCGGCGACGTGGCGGAGCAGGCCCGAGCGGCGAGCCTGGCGATCTTCCGCCGCGCGACCGAGCGGTCGGAGGCCGCCGGCTTCCTGCTCGCCGACACCAAGTTCGAGCTGGGCTGGATCGCGGACGACGACGGCGTGCCGCAGCTCGTGCTGGCGGACGAGGTCCTGACACCCGACTCCTCCCGCTACTGGGCCGCCGAGGACTGGGCGCCGGGCGCCACCCCGCAGGGGTTCGACAAGCAGCCGGTGCGCGACTTCCTGGAGACGCTCGACTGGCCCAAGGCGCCGCCGCCACCGCCGCTGCCGTACGACGTGATCGAGGCCACGGCGACCCGCTACCGCCAGGCCTACGAACGCATCTGCGGCCGGTCGCTCGACGACTGGCCCGGTTGAGCGGTCCACGCCGCCGGTCCGCGAGCGGTGGTGCATCCCACGCGCCGGTGGGTCGGGCCGCGGCCGCCGGTGTGGGAGAGTTGGTCCCATGATCTTCGACGTGACCGTTGAGGTGCGCCTTCGGCCCGGCATCGCGGATCCGCAGGGCGCCACGATCGAGCGGGCGCTGCCGGCGCTGGGGTTCGACGGCGTGAGCGGGGTGTCGGTGGGCAAGTCCATCCGCTTCCAGGTGGAGGCCACCGATCGTGCCGCTGCGGCCGCGGAGGTCGACGACCTGTGCCACCGGTTCCTGTCCAACCCGGTGATCGAGGACTCGTTCGTGACGATCGCCGAGCCGGCGACGACCGGAGCCTGACCGTGGCCGTGAACGTCGCCGTCGTCACGTTCCCCGGCACCAACTGCGAGATGGACGTCGTCGAGGCCGTGCGGTCCCTCGGTGGCGACGCCGAGGTGGTCTTCCACGACCACGATCGCCTCGACGACTTCGACGCCGTCGTCGTCGCCGGAGGGTTCGCCCACGGCGACTACCTGCGACCCGGCGCCATCGCCCGCTTCTCGCCGATCATGGTGGCCGTGCAGGAGTTCGCCCGGGGCGGGGGACCGGTCGTCGGGATCTGCAACGGCTTCCAGGTGCTCACCGAGGCGCACCTGCTGCCCGGGGCGCTGCAGAAGAACGCCGGCCTGAAGTTCCGTTGCGAGTCGGTGGACCTCACGGTCGTGACGACGAACAGCGTGCTCACGTCCGAGGCGACCGTGGGTCAGGTCCTGCGCATCCCGATCAACCACTTCGAGGGCAACTACACCTGCTCGCCCGAGACGCTCGACGAGCTGCGGTCCGAGGATCGCATCGTGCTGCGCTACGTCGAGAACCCGAACGGATCCGTCGACGACATCGCCGGGATCTGCAACGAAGGCCGCAACGTCGTCGGGCTCATGCCGCATCCGGAACGGGCGGCGAACGCACTGCTGGGCTCCACCGACGGGCGCGTCCTCCTGGGCTCCGTGCTGGTGGCCGCCGGCGCAGGACTCGCCCCGAGCCGCTGAGCGCGACCCGGGGCGGGCGGCGTCAGGAGGCCCGGGAGATGCCGGCGGCCTTCAGCGTCGCCGCGGGGACGCCGACCTCGCGCCATGCGGCGTAGGTGATCCCCTTGCGTGCGCTGTAGGACGCCGCCGCGCCGATGAACGCCTTCTCCAACGCCGGCAGGTCGATGTCGACCTTGGACTCCAGCGTCTCGAGCTCCCGCTCCAGATCGATCCGCTCCTGCGTCAGCGACAAGCGCTTCATGGGGTCGGTCGCGGTGTCGAGCTCTGCGGCGATCTTCACGAGACGCTGATTGATGGAATCGGGCGTGCGCTTGCGGCCCCGCTTCGGACGGGTGACCTCGAGCGCATCGAGGTAGTTCTTCACCGCTCGGGCCTCGGTCCGGCCGGCCGCCATTGCGGCCTTGTGCTCGTCGGTGACCACTCGCTTCTTCGACTTCGTGGAAGTTGCCATGGAGAGGAATTCCACACCCTGTGGGCCCGGAGTTCAATTCGCCACCGTGGGCGTTCCGTCGGTGACTATTGGTCGATGATCGAGCGGTGTTCAGGCATCCGATATTCGAGATTTCCAGCACCGCCGCTCGCCGTGGTTCGGGGCCCGAACGCGGCGGCGGGTAGGTTGCGGCCATGGCCGCGCCCGACCAGACCGCCGCTGACGTGACGCCCACCGATCCCGCTCCGGGCGGGACGTCGACGGCCGAGGAGCCCGTGCACCGGGCGCTCGGGCTGACCGACGACGAGCTGGAGCGCATCCGCGAGACCCTCGGACGCGAGCCGAACCACCTCGAGCTGGCCATGTACTCGGTCATGTGGTCCGAGCACTGCTCCTACAAGAGCTCGCGGATCCACCTGCGCCGCTTCCCGACCGAGGCCCCGTGGGTGCTGGTGGGACCGGGGGAAGGCGCCGGGGTGGTGGACGTCGGCGACGGCATCGCCGCTGCGCTGCGGATCGAGAGCCACAACCACCCGTCCGCGATCGAGCCGTACCAGGGTGCGGCCACCGGCGTGGGCGGCATCCTGCGCGACATCTTCTCCATGGGCGCACGCCCGATCGCGGTGATGGACCCGCTGCGGTTCGGCCCGCTCGACGACGCCAGGTCGCGCTGGATCGCCGAGGGCGTCGTGTCGGGAGTGTCCGGCTACGGCAACTCCGTCGGGGTGCCGACCGTGGGCGGCGAGACCGTGTTCGACGAGACCTACCAGGGCAACCCGCTGGTGAACGTGCTGTGCCTGGGCCTCATGCCCACCGAGCGCCTGGTGCTCGGCCGGGCCGAGGGCGTCGGCAACCTGGCGGTGCTGCTGGGATCGAGCACCGGGCGCGACGGCATCGGCGGCGTGTCGGTGCTCGCCAGCGCGGGCTTCGGCGACGACGAGGCCGACGCGGACAAGCGACCGAGTGTGCAGGTCGGCGACCCGTTCGAGGAGAAGCGCCTGATCGAGGCGTGCCTGGAGCTGCTCGACCGGGACCTGGCCGTCGGCGTGCAGGACCTGGGCGGCGCGGGGATCACCTGTGCCACGTCGGAGACCGCGGCCAAGGGCGGCGCGGGCATGGACGTGGACGTGGACGCCGTCCCCCGTCGTGAGCCCCACATGGCGGCGTTCGAGGTGATGACCTCGGAGTCGCAGGAGCGGATGCTGGCGATCGTCGAGCCGTCCAAGCTCGACGAGGTGCTGTCGATCGCGGCGCGCTGGGAGGTGCGGGCGACGGTCATCGGCGGGGTCACCGGCAGCGGGCGCCTGCGCATCGTGAGCGACGGCGGCGACGAGGTGCTGGCCGACGTGCCCGCCAAGTCGCTCGAGGAGGATGCGCCGCTCTACGACCGGCCCATGTCGCCGCCCGCGGACCTGGACGCCCGGCGCGCCGACGGCGCCGCGTCGCTCCCCGCGCCCGCGGACGTCGGCGCCGACCTGCTCGAGCTGCTGGTCGACACGTCCTGGGTGTGGTCCCAGTACGACCACATGCTCTTCCTCAACACGGTCGTCGGGCCCGGTGGTGATGCCGCGGTCCTGCGCCTCAAGCACCCGACGACCGGCGATGACACGGGCCGGGCGATGGCGCTGACCACCGACGGCAACCACCTCTGGTGTGCGGTGGACCCGCGTGCCGGTTCGGTCATGACCATGTGCGAGTCGGTGATGAACCTGGCGGTCGTGGGGGCGCGCCCGATCGCCATGGTCAACTGCATGAACTTCGGCAACCCGGAGCACCCCGAGGTCATGTGGCAGTTCTCCGAGTCGGTCGACGGGCTGTCCGACGGCCTGCGGGCGTTCGGGGTGCCGTGCATCGGCGGCAACGTCAGCCTCTACAACGAGAGCCGGGGCGCCGACATCGACCCCACCCCCGTCGTGGGCGTGCTCGGGCTCCTCGACCGCCTCGATCGCCGCCCGCCCGGGCCGGTGCTCGTCGACGGCGGCCGTCTGATCCTCGTGGGCGAGACCGTCCGGGAGCTGTCCGGCGCGCAGTGGGCCGCACGCCGTGGCCACCGGGGCCGGGGTTCGCTCCCCGCGGTCGACCTCGACGCGGTCGCCGCCGTCGCCGGCGTGGTGCGGGAGGTCGTCGGTGCCCATCTGGTGCTCGGGGCGCACGACGTCTCCGGCGGCGGCCTGGGCGTCGCGCTGGCCGAGATGGCGGTCGCATCGGGCGTGGGCGTGAACGCGGCGCGGATCGCGGACCACGTCGACCTGTTCTCCGAGTCCGCGGGCCGGGCGGTGCTGTGCGTGGCCGCCGACCAGGTCCGCGCCGTGCTGGACGTGCTCGAGGCCCACGGCGTGCCCCACTCGCGCATCGGCGCCGCAGCCGGCGACCGGTTCGTGGTCAAGGACCTGGTGGATCTGGAGCTCTCCGCGCTGACCGCCGCGTGGCGCGACCGCCTCCCCGACGCCATCGGCGGGGGCACCACCCAGGGCTGAGCCGCCCCGGGCGTCCTGCGCACCCGACGTCGCGAGTCAGCCGCCAGCCACCCTCGGGCACCCGGCGCGACCGGCGCGCGCCGGACCGCCGATACCGTGGACGACGGGAGATCCGGCGGCCCGTCCCTCGCGGAGGCGGTCGGCGAGGAAGTGGCGCCTTCGGGTGCACGACCGTTGGACGAGAAGGGTGGTCGACATGCGCGTGCCGGCGATGACGAGGTGGAGCGCCGTCGTGCTGCTCGCGCTCGCCGCCGTCGCGCTGACCGCCTGCCTCGGTCCCGACGAAGCCGACCCCACCGGCAC
>JAEZAI010000427.1 GCA_023427825.1 Actinomycetes bacterium | reverse complement strand
CGCTGGGGCGCGGGGGGGGCGGCCCCCCCCCCCCCCCCCCCCCCCCCCCCCCCCCCGCGTCTGGGGCGCCCGTTCGACCGCCCTGCGTTGGCATGCTGAAGGACGGATGACCAGGATCACCGGGCTCGACGACCACTCGGACCGCACCATCGTCGTCGTGGGGCTGATCGGTGCCGCGGCGGTGCTGGCCGCGATGGCCCTCTTCCTCAACCGCGCCAGCTACAGCATGGCCGTCGGCGCCGTGGTCGCCGGCCTGCTCGGCATCGCCTCGGTGCCGGTGTTCCGCTGGCTGGCCCGCCTGGACGACGATCCGGCGCTGGTCCGGATCCTGGTGTTCGCCCTGGTCGCCAAGCTCGTGTTCTCGGTCGCCCGGTACTGGATGGTCAACCGGCTGTACGGAGGCGGCGGCGACTCCACCCGCTACGCCTCCCAGGGGTGGGAGTTCGCCCAGCAGGTGCGCTCCGGCTCGCTCGTACCCCACATCGACAACATCGACGCGGTGGTCGACCCGACCCGCCGGATCATCAAGCTCACCGGCTACGTGTTCGTGGTGACCGGCAAGTCGCTGTTCGCCGGCTTCTTCCTGTACTCCTGGGCGGCGTTCTGGGGTTGCGTCCTGTTCGTGCGCGGGATCCGGCGCGCCTTCCCCGAGGCGGACCAGCGTCGATACCTGTTCCTCGTGATGTTCTGGCCGTCGTTGCTGTTCTGGCCGAGCTCGATCGGCAAGGACGCCGTCATGGTGCTGTTCCTCGGCGTGGCGACCTACGGCGCTTGCCGCCTGCTCGCTCCGCGGGCGCAGGCAATCGGCCTGGTCCCGCTCGGCATCGGGATCGGCGGGATGCTGCTGATCCGGACCCACGTCGCGCTGATGGCGGTCCTCGCGCTGACGGTCGGCGCGGCGTTCGCGATCGTCGGTGGTGCCAGGGCGGACAACGCAAGCGGGCGGGGGCGGACGGTCAGGATCGCTTCTCTCGCCGTGCTGGTGGTGCTCAGCCTCTTAGTCGCCACGCAGACGTCCAGGTTCTTCAGCGACATCGCCGGCGAGGCCACGAGCGGCACCGACGCCCTCGAGATCACCAAGCGGCGGACCCAGCAGGGGGGCTCGGCGTTCGAGCCGATCGTGGTCACGAGCCCGGTCCAGATCCCGGCGGCCACCGTGTCGGTCCTGTTCCGTCCGTTCCCGTGGGAAGCGCGCAACGTCGGGTCGATGATCTCGGCCGGCGAGGCGGGGCTGATCGCCGTCCTCCTCGCCGTGTCGTGGAAGCGGCTGCGTCGGTGGCCGGGATCCGCGTGGCGCCGACCGGTGCTGATCTACTCGGCGACCTACTGCCTGTTGTTCGTGGTGGCCTTCTCCAGCATCGGCAACGCGGGCATCCTGGCCCGACAGCGGAGCCAGATGCTCCCGCTGCTCTTCGTCGCCGTGGCGGTCCCGGCCACGCGCTGGTGGCGTGATCGGGACGTCGAACCGGCCTCGGCGACCGGTGACGGGGCGCCGGGGGAAGTTCCCCGACCTGACGAGAGGGCTTTGCTGAGTGGTCGATAGCCTTGATCCGGTGACCGACCGGGGCAGGCCATGACCAAGTTGCGCGCGGTCCTCCGTCGGCGCTGGGTCCTGCTGCTCGCCGGCGTCCTGCTCGGAGCGCTCGCCGGGTTGCTCTCGTCCACCGTCGCGCCCGTCGACGAGAAGGTGGTGACGTACCGCGTCAGCCAGCTGATCGTGGCCAACCGTGCCGCTGGGCAGTCCGGCAACGTCGAGCAGGATGCGTTGCGGGTCACCCGCGGCTCGGTCGCCGAGAAGGCCGCCCAGGCGCTCGGCCTCTCCGACGCCTCTGCCGCGGCGTCCGAGGTCAGCGCCGAGGCGGACACCGAGAGCTCGTCGATCGAGGTCAGCTCCACCGACCGCGACAAGGACGTTGCTCGCCGCCGGGTCGAGGCGTACGTGGCCGCGTTCCTCGAGGTCGTGAACTCCGAGCTCACCGCGGATCAGCAGAAGCGGTTCGACGACCTGCAGGAGCAGATCGACGTCGCCACCCAGCAGCTCGCCGAGTTCGACGCCAAGAACCCGGCGCTGGTGGCGCTCGGCTCGGCTGCCAACCCGGCGCTCCTCGCCCAGCGGGCGCAGCTCGAGCAGAGCGTGCAGACGGCCAAGGACCAGCTGACAGCGGAACGACTGAACGCCAGGTCGACCCTCCCGTACTCCACCCTCGGACCTGATGCCCCCGAGCGGGTGGACTCGGACCTGCTCCCGGTGCCCGCCGGCGCCCCGTTCCGCATGGCGCTCCTCGGCCTGCTGGGCGCTGCGCTGGCGGTCGGTGTCGCCATGGTGGTCGAGCGGATGATCCCCCGGCTGGACACGCGGGACGAGCTGATCTCGGTCGTCGACTTCCCCGTGCTCGCGGAGGTGGGGTACTTCCCGCGCCGCAAGCTGCCTCGAAGCTCCAACGGCGCCCTCCGGCTCGAGGGGGCGTGGGCGGAGCCCTACCGCCGGATCCGCTCCGCCATCCAGTTCCTGGAGGCCCGCAGCGGTCCGGGTGGCCAGCCGCCCAAGGTGTTCATGATCACGTCGCCGTCGCCGTCCGAGGGCAAGTCCACGACCACCGCCGTGACCGGACTGGCGCTCGCCGAGGCCGGGGTCCAGACGCTCGTGGTCGGGGCCGACTTCCGTCGCCCATCGGTCCATGCGCTGCTCGGGGTGCCCTCCACACCGGGTCTCCGTGAACACGCCCGCATGGACCTCGACCGGCCCACCCTGGACCAGATCGTCACCCCGACCGCCCACGAGCACCTGTACGTGGCGCCGAGCGGCTCGCCGGGCAAGGACGTGGTGGGCCTGGCCGATGCGGCGCGGGAGCTGATCGCCGAGGCCGTGTCCCAGGGTGCGACGGTGCTCGTCGACACCAGCCCGCTCGAGGTCGCCAACGACGCCGTCGACCTGCTCCCGGCGGTCGACGACGTGATCCTGGTCGTCCGCTCGGGACGGACGACGCAGCGGGCCCTCCTGCACACGATCGAGCAGCTCGAACTGCACGGCGCAACGATCGCCGGGGCCGTGCTCATCGGCACGCCCGGTCTGGCGAAGCAGCAGTACTACCACGAGGGCTACTACGCCGATCCCGAGGCCGGGTCCTCCGACGGCACGCTCTTCCCGCCCACCCCCGCGCCCCCGGCGGGTCCTCCGGGGGATCCCGCCGCACCGGCGGCCTCCGGGTCCGACAGCCCGACGCCGGAGCGGGCGCCCGCTCCTGTCGCCCAGTCGACGCCGCCCACCTGGACGACCACGCCCCCGCCGTACCGCGGGAGCTGACCCGGTCCCTCCTCAGCACGCCAGCGCGGCGACGACGTCCGCCGGCAGCGCCAGCTCGTTGCAGGGTCGGTCCGAGCCGAGCGCGACGAGCTCCCAGACGGTGCCGCGCTGCTCGAACACGGCGATCGTGCCGTCGGCGGCCCTGCCCGACGCGTAGACCCCGGTGCAGCGGATGTCGTTGAGCTCGACCGCGCCGGTGACGAGCCGCACCTCGGGCTGGGAGTTCATGATCGAGGCCAGGGTGGCGGCGTCGGTGCTGCACCGGGCGACGCCCCCGCCTCCGCTACCGCCGCTGCCCCCACCAGCGCCCCCACCGGACGAGGCCGGCGGCGAACCGGGGGCGCTCCCTGCCGGCGTGGTCGTCGCCGTACCCGGCCGGGCCGGATCGTCCCGGTCCACGGCGGTGCCCAGGACGCTCGGCTCGGGACCGGTGGCGGAACCGTCGCCGCCGGTCGGCGCGCCGGTTCCGTC
>JAEZAI010000385.1 GCA_023427825.1 Actinomycetes bacterium | reverse complement strand
GGCCCGGACCGATGGTCCGGGCCTCTCCCGCGCGTCAACGCGTGTCGCCCTCGCGGCCCTCCGCCGGTAGCGTTCAGGTTCCGTGGAGCCGCCCGCGGACGAGGCCTGGATCGCCGTCATCGGGGACCGGCTCGACGGTCACGAACCGCAGGACGCCATCGCCCCGTCCGTGGCCCACGCAGCGAGCGCCCTCTCCGTTCGGGCACCTGTCGTCCGCTGGATCGGCACCGGCGACCTCGACGCCGCGGGCACCGCACTGCTCGACGGGGCCGGCGCGGTGTGGGCCGCTCCGGGCAGTCCGTACGCCTCGCTCGACGGGGCGCTCGAGGGGATCCGCTGGGCACGCGAGCGGGGCGTCCCGTTCCTCGGCACGTGCGCAGGGTTCCAGCACGGCGTGATCGAGATCGCCCGCAACGTCCTCGGACGTCGTGACGCCGCCCACGCCGAGTACGGCAGGGACGGCGAGCTCTTCATCGACGAGCTCCTCTGCTCGCTCGTGGGCCAGACGATGTCGATCGACATCGGCGACGACACCGTCGGTTCGCTCTACGGATCACGCACCGCGCAGGAGCGCTACTACTGCCGCTTCGGCCTCGACCCTCGGTGGAGGGAGCCTCTGGAGGACGTCGGACTCATCGCCGCGGCCACCGACTCGGTCGACGGCGACGTCCGCATCATGCGACTGCTCGGTCACCCCTTCCTCGTCCTGACCTTGTTCGTGCCCCAGACCTCGTCGGCCCCGGGTGCACCTCACCCGCTCATCCGCGAGCTCGTCCGCCAGCTCTCGCCCTGAAGAGGTCGCCGGCGCTCCGCCGGCGCCTTGCGGTCAGGGCGTGCGTCGGCCGACCGCGAAGTAGGCGAGCGGGCCGACCGGCTGCACGACGAACGACGCGGCCCACAACCACTTGGGACCCCGGACCGCGGGCTTCGGACGGCGGACCAGGTCGACCAGCGCGGCCGCGGTGACGACGATCTCGACGGTCCCGGCGGCGACGATCGCAGCGCGCTGCGAGCCGGTCAGATCCTTCCACTGCTTCTTCTCGGACGGCACGGACGGAGTCTCGCGCCTGCGATCGGCCCTGCGACAGCGCAGATGGGCTCGGCTGCCGCAGCGCCGCCGGGGGCATGCACCGGACTGGCGACGGACACGCGCCGGACTGGCGTCGCGGATCATGAGCGCTGTGACCGAGGTCCCTTCCTCCCGGCCATGCCGCGATTTACTCTAGCGAACAACGGAAGAAACACGCGGAGGTGGGCAATGCCGATCCAGGACCGTGCGGACGTCGCGTCGGATGTGCGATCGGTTCGGGCGCGAGGGCCATGGCGAACGGTCGCCATGCCGTCCGAACACGGGGGCTGGGGGCTGACCGGCGAGCCGATCCTGCTCGGGCTGCTCGTCGCTCCCTCTCTCGCCGGCGCACTCATCGGCGTCGCAGGTGTGCTCGCCTTCCTTGCTCGGACTCCGTTGAAGGTGTGCCTCGTCGACCGGGCGCGCCACCGGGTGCTCCCACGAACGCGGCGGGCCGGCGTGGTGGCATCGCTCGAGGGCGCAGCGATCGTGTTGCTCGTCGTCGCCGCGGTATCCGTGTCACCACACGGGTTCTTGTGGCCGGCTTTGTTCGCCGCGCCGCTGGTGGGTCTGGAGCTCTGGTTCGACATGCGGTCGCGCAGCCGTCGTCTGGCTCCGGAGCTGAGCGGGGCGGTCGGCATCGCTGCGCTCGCGCCGATGGTCGCCCTGGCCGGCGGAGCGAACCCGTCGCTCGCCGTCGCAATGTGGCTCGTGCTCGCAGCACGAGCCGTCACGTCCATCCCGTGGGTCCGACGACAGGTTCTCGCGTTGCACGGGCGGGCCGACGCCGATCCGTCCCAGATGCTCTGGGACGTGGCGGCCGTCGCACTCGCTGGGTCAGCGGTCGCGGTGTCGCCGTCCGCAGTGGGCGGGACCCTCGCCGTCTTCGGCGTGATCGTGGTGCAACGGGCCACGACCGGCTCGACGCAGCGCGCCGTGGTGCTGGGCATCCGTCAGTCCGTGCTCGGCCTCGCAGTCGTCGTGGCGACGTGGCTCGGCACGGTCGTCGTCGGCGCGGGATGACAGTCGGGCCCGTCCCTGCCCTCACCACCCTCACGAACAAGGAGCCGGCTGTGACCGAAGTTCGAGACGACATGACGCTCGGCGAGCTCGTCAACGCGGCGCCGACCGCCGTACGGATCCTCGAGTCGTTGGGCCTCGACTACTGCTGCGGAGGACAGCAACGGCTCACCGATGCGTGCCGCCGCCGCGGGATCGATCCGCTCGACGTGATCGAGCGGATCCAGCGCGTCCCTCCATCGACGGACGAGTGGACCACGATGGGGCCCGTCGAGCTCGTCCACCACCTCGCCGACACCCACCACGCGTACGTCCGGACCGAGCTGGAACGCCTGCTCCCGCTCGCCGACAAGGTGCTCGCCGTCCACGGAGCGCGCCACCCCGAGCTCGCCGATGTCGATGCCGACCTGCGCGACCTCCGAGACGACCTGCTCCCTCACCTCCTCAAGGAGGAGCGCGTGCTCTTCCCGATGATCGTCGACCTCGCACGGAAGGGCTCCCTCCCGCAGCTGGGACCCTCGAACATGAACCAGCCGATCGCCGCGATGACACGGGAGCACGACACCACCGGTGAGCTGCTCGATCGGCTGCGCCGTCATGCTGCGGACTTTGCAGTTCCACCTGACGCATGCGCCAGCTACGCGTCGCTCTACAGCGGTCTCGCAGCCTTCGAGGCCGACACCCACCTGCACATCCACAAGGAGAACAACCTGCTGTTCCCGGCGGCACGCAAGCTCGAAGCCCGGCGCGTCGGCCACGTGCCGGTCCGCTGACGAGTCCGGCGCCTGACCGTGCGCCGTCCCTTGCGTCGGTCGACGCGCGGGCCGCCTACGGCGCGCCGATCGTGCCAGGGGCCGGGACGTACGGCTCGAAGAAGTCGTTGGCCGGCATACCCTCGAGGCTCAGCTGGATCGCAGCGACCGACATGCCGTCGATCTCCTCGCGGATGATGTCGGCGTGACCGGCGTGGCGGGCCATCTCCTCCACCTGGTGGACCAGGTAGTAGCGGGCGTTGGCCGGGCGGGCGTCGAAGATGCCGAACCACGGCGACGGCGGCTCGATCGTGGCGGCCGCAGGATCGCTCTCGCGCACGGCCGCGACGTACTCGGTCCGGGCCCGGTCGAAGGCGTCGAGCACGCCCTGCCCCGACTCGTCGTCGGTCAGGGCGAAGCTGCCCATGTAGGCGTCGTAGGCATCGTCGTCGATCGCCGACGGAGCGCTGTCGGGGGAGCGAAGGCGGCGGGTGGCGCCCTCCATGCCGTACGTCGCGTGCTTCTGCAGTCCACCGATCGACAGGGCGCTGCGGCACGGCCGCATGCGCACCTGCTCCTCGGTGAGCCCGACAGCGGACGCTCGCAGCGCCGCCAGCTGCTGGTCGAGGTAGTTGGCGATGCCGTCGATCTCGTCGGTGGCGGTCGGTGCGTACATGTCAGCCTCCTGGGCCGTGCTCGGTCAGCACTGATCATGCGCACGGCATGCGGTCAGGATCTGACCTCGTTCGGCGGAGATCTGGAGGAACGCTCGAGCGGCGGAAGCTCGAATCAGGACGGGCCGCGGCGCGGCGGAACCCCGGGTACTACTGCCTGGGGTTCCGGAGCGGAGGGAGGGGGATTCGAACCCCCGGAGACCGTGAAGCCTCAACGGTTTTCAAGACCGTCGCAATCGTCCGCTCTGCCATCCCTCCGGGTGGTGCGATCAGCGATCGTACCGGGCAGGCCCGCCACCACCTCGAGGCTCATCTCGTGAGCTAGGCCGATCGGCTCCGAAACGTCCACATCGGGTCGTGCGCGACCGAACGTTGATGCTGCACACCCGAGAGGAAGGGGCGCCGGAGATGACGGCTTCAGAACGACCCGCACCTGGTTGGTGGATGGCGAGCGACGGCGACTGGTACCCGCCGGAGCAGTCCCCGGGCTGGCCCCCTCCACCCGGCTCGTCCACTCCGCCGACGGACCCGAACAAGCGTCGAGTGTGGCCGTGGATCGTGGGTGGCGTGGTGGCGCTGCTCCTGTTGATCGGCATCGTGGCCCCCAAGGACGAGAAGGTCCGGCTCACCAACGCCGAGGGATCGACGTCGACCACGGCCGAGCTGCAGTCGACGACGACCCCGACCACGGCACCGCCGACGACCGCTCCTCCGACGACGGCGCCGCCCACGGTGCCGACCACGACGGCACCGCCACCTCCTCCTCCGACGACCGCACCGCCGCCACCCCCGCCCGCGCCGTCGACCACGGCGGCAGCTCAGACAGCCCCTGCTCCGCTGAGTTCGTCCGTCTACTACGAGAACTGCTCGGCCGCGCGTGCCGCTGGCGCTGCACCCGTCCATCGAGGCGAACCCGGCTACGCCCCTCACCTCGATCGTGACGACGACGGCGTCCGCTGCGAGTAGCTCATCCGCGAGGAGCGGGCGCCGCCGTCCCGGTCTGGACGACCATGTGTCCATGACCGACGACCTGCCCTACACCGAGGCCGACGTCGAGCTGGCGCTGACCAATGTCCGCCGCAGCTGCCTCTCGCTGCCCGAGGCGACCGAGAAGCTCAGCCACGGATCGCCCACGTTCTTCGTCCGCAAGTCGTTCGTGATGTTCCTCGACGACCACCACGGCGACGGCCGCCTGGCCATCTGGTGCGCCGCGCCGGAGGGAGCCCAGGGTCTGATGGTCGACGCCGAGCCGGAGCGGTTCTTCGTCCCGCCCTACGTCGGGCACCGCGGCTGGCTCGGGATGCGCCTGGACGTGGACGTCGACTGGGACGAGGTCCACGCCGTGATCGTCGAGGCCTATCGCTGCGTGGCGCCCAAGAAGCTGCTCGCCTTGCTCGACGAGTCCGAGGACTGAGGCGGTCAGCCTGTGGAGCGACGGCGCCGGAGGGCGACCACCCCGGCGCCGATCGCGACCGCAGCCACTCCGGCGATCGCCGTCGCGACGATCCGGCCCGGTGACCACCGGGTGTCGCGGTCAGCGGCCACGTCATGGAGCGGCCCGATCCGGCGCACGGCGCCCGGCCGATCGGTGTCGACGGCCCAGGTGGCCCGGAGCTCGGCGGGCGCCATCGGGTCGCGGGCGTCGACCCCGAACCACCGGCCGACGATGGACGACGGCGACAACTCGAGCGGGACGAAACCCCACATCTCGAGGTCGGACCACACGGCGCCCGGCACGCCCTCGTCGGCGAGCTCGTCGGCCACCCGGCGCCAGCCGCGGGGCAGCTGCCGACCCAGCGGGGTGGACGAGACGCTCGGGCACACGAACTCGGGCGCCACCGCCCGGACGCCCGGGCTGAGCTCGCCGTCGAACACCCATGCCGAGTGCACGTCGCCCGACACGATGAGCGCGTCGCCGCCTCGGTCGGCGAGCCAGCGGGCGACCCGCCGTCGCTCGGCCGTGTAGCCGTCCCACTCGTCGGTGCAGACCGCGTCGCCGTCGACGATGCCGTAGCCCGACGGCGCGCCGTCGAGCAGCTCCACTCCCGGGCGCACGGGCAACCGCATCGGGCTCATGACGACCTGCGTCGCGAGCACGCACCACCGGCTCGAGCGGTCGCGCAGTCGCTCCTCGAGCCACCGCCGCTGCCGCGCGCCGAGCAACGAGCGGTCGGGGTCGTCGACCGGCGCCGCGCCCGGATCACCGGCCTGCTGGTCGCGGCCCTCGAACCGGGTGTCGAGGACGACGAGCTCGGCCAGGTCGCCGGCACGGAAGGACCGCCACAGGCGGGTGAGCTCGTCGGGGTCGGGCAGGCGGGCGGGCAACCATCGCTGGCGTGCCACCGCCGCCGCGTGGGCTCGGTCGGACCAGGGGCCCTGCTCATCCGGGTCGTGCGCCTTGGCGCCGCCGCGCCAGGCGTTGTCCGCGAGGTCGTGGTCGTCCCAGATCGCGATCATCGGATGGGCCTCGTGCAGACGCCGCGTCGCCGGGTCGCGACGGACCTGTGCGTACCGCCGGTGGTAGTCGTCGACGGTCACGCAGTCGTGATCGGGCTCGAGCTCACGCTCACCCTTGCCCGAGGTCTCGTACACGTAGTCGCCGAGGTGCAGCACGACGTCGACGTCGGCCTCGGCCACGGCGCGGTGCACCGACAGGTGGTGGATGGAGTAGTCGGCGCAGCAGATGAGCCCCACGGTCCAGCGCGTGGCGGCACCGGCCGGCGACGTGCGGGTGCGACCGACCGACGACCGGGTCGAGCCGGTGCTGAACCAGTACCGATAGGTGGTCGCCGGCGCGAGGCCGTCCACGTCGACGTGCACGCAGCCGTGGTCGCGGTCGACGTCCAGGATGCCCGAGGTGCGTGCGGGAACGGGACCGTCGACCGCCTCGATGTGCCAACTCAGCCGGTCGACGCCCGCCGCCCGTGTCCAGAGGATGACGCGACGGTCGGTCGGATCGAAGCTCGCGACGCCGTGCGTGAACACCTCGTCGTCCGCGCCGACCGCGTCCTCGGTGCGGTCCTCGACGTCAGGCAACGATGGATGCACGCGGAAGGTGCCTCAGCCGTCGATCTGCGAGCGGAGCGACGTCATCCACTCGTCGGCCGCCTGCTGGGCTGCGTCCACGCGGGCCCGTTCGGCGGGGCCGCGCTCGCCGGCCGCCGGGTACG
>JAEZAI010000354.1 GCA_023427825.1 Actinomycetes bacterium | reverse complement strand
ATCTACGGCACATGGGTCGTAGATCGCGCAACAGAACGGGTGGTCAGTCCGACGCGGCGAGTCCCTGGACCTGCCGGCGCACGACGTCGCCGAACCGACCCCCCTCGGGGAGCGGGACGCCGATGGCCTCGAGCACGCCGAGGCCGAGCTCGGTCGCCCACAGCAGCGTGAGCGCGGCGTGCAGGTCGACGTCGGCGGCGATCTCGCCGCGCTCCTGCCACGTCCGGTAGATGTCGGCCCACTGGTCGAGACGCTCGGACTGGTCGGCCGCCAGCTGCTCACGCACCTCGGGATCGGACCGACCCGCCGTCGCACCCTCGACGAGCAGCGCCCGGAGCTGTCGCCGCTCGGGGTACCGCTCGAAGATGTCGGCCAGGACATCCGCGATCCGGCTGATGCCCTCGGGCGGCATCTGGACCAGCTCGTCGGCGATGTGCGCGTCGATCGCGGCGAGCAGCAGGTTGGCCTTGCTGCCGAAGTTGCCGTAGATCGCGCCGCTCGTCAGGTCGGTGCGGGCCGCGATGTCGCGCACCGAGGCCGCCGCGTAGCCCTCCTCGGCGAAGACCCTCGACGCGAGCTCGAGCAGTCGCTCACGGCTGGGGCGCGGCTCGGTCATGGCCGCCGAGCGTACCGGCGGGTCAATGCGGGACCATCCCGCCGTCGACCAGCAGCACCTGCCCCGTGATGAAGCTGCCGGCATCGGAGGTGAGCATCAGCGCGGGGCCCACGATCTCGTCGGGCGACGCCATGCGCTTGAGGAGCATGACCTCCTCCATCACCTTCTGCATCTCGGGCGTGTTGGCCCGGACCATGTCGGTGTCGACCGTCCCCGGCGACAGCGCGTTCACCCGGATGCCGTGCGGGGCGAGCTCCGCGGCGGCCGAGCGCGTCGCCGAGAGGAGCCCCGCCTTGCCGATGCCGTACATGGAGACGAACGACGAGAACATGAACGCGGCGCCCGAGAGGATGTTGAGGACCGCGGCGTGCTCGCTCTTCTTGAGGTGCGGGAGCGCGGCCTGCACCAGGAAGACCGGCCCGCGGAGGTTGACGTTGAGCGACTTCTCGAACGCCTCGGGCGTGTACTCCCCGACCGGCTGAGCGAGCGCGGTCGCCGCGTTGTTCACCACGACGTCGATCCCGCCGAACGCGTCGACGGCCCGGTCGACGATCACCTGCAGGTCGTCGAGCTCACCGAGGTGCGCGGGGACACCGATGGCCTCGGCGCCGAGGCCCCGGAGGTGCTCGGCGGTCTCGTCGCACGCCTCGGGCTTGCGGCTCGCCACCACGACCCTGGCGCCCGCGAGCGCATAGCCCTCGGCGAGCGCGCGGCCGATCCCCCGGGTCCCACCGGTGACGACCACCACGCGGTCGGTCATGTCGAACAGGTGGGCAAAGGTCTGCTGGTCCATCGTCTCTCTCCGTCGCTGGTCGTCGGGCTGGGGTCGCTCAGGCGGCCGGCAGGTCGAGCCACTCGGTCGCAGGGGCGATCGAGTAGGTGTCGACGAGGGCCCGGATGAAGTCGTGGTCGTTCAGCGGGTCCGACGGCTCGGAGATCTTCGTCCCCTTGCTGCGCATGTCGGCGACGAGGCGACCCACGGCCTCTTCGATCGTGAGGTCGTCGGTGTGGTCCATCGACTTCTTCAGCTCGTCCATGTCGGCGTACATCTCCGCGTTCCAGTGCACGAGGAAGCGCATCTCGTTCGGCTGGTAGGAGTGCACCACCTCACCGTCGGTCGTGATGTTCCAGCACTGGTCGGTGTGGTCGAACTCCATCATCGAGCGGTTCTTGAGCCCCTGGGCCGCCGGGCCGTCGTACGGGCCGACGGGGTCTCCCCGGTGGAACATGAGCTCGTTCTGCACGACGACCCCCTTGTTCCACAGCGGGTGCTCGAGCACCTTCGGTTCGCCCAGCGGACCGTCGGGCCAGTAGGTGAACGTGCCGTTCTCGCCCAGGTACCACCAGTTGATGACCTGGGCCATCTTCACGATGTAGTCCGTGAACAGGCCCGACTTGCCCATGACGTTCTGCAACCAGACCGGGGCGTTCTCGTAGCGGATGCCGCGGAACGTGACGGCGTCGAGGTGCGCCGGCGGCGGGGCGTGCTCGGGGTTCGGCCCGCAGATGTTGAACAGCATCATCGTGGGCTTCGCGTACTCGGCGCCCCAGTAGTCCTTCACCAGGTCGAGGAACCGCTGGTTGTAGAAGCAGTCGTGGATCTCGGGGTGGTAGCAGACCGAGTCCTGACCGTAGAAGCCGCGGAACAGCGGCCCGACGACGTCGTCGAGCGTCAGGCCGTGGTCCTCGGGCACCACGCCGGTGACGGTCGCGATCATCTCGTCGACGGTGGTGAAGTGGTGCGAGATCAACGTCGGCCACGGCCCGCGGTCCTTCACGATGCCGAGCAGCCGCTCGTACTGGTCCTCGGTGTACAGCCCCTCGATCACCCGAGGCGGTGCCACCGGCCGCAGCGCGTCGTTCATCTGCTGCTCGTAGGTCCCCACGTGTCGCACCCCCTCTGCCGGCACCGCTCGGGTCGAGCGTGAGGCCGATCAGATAACAACGTTACAGACGGCAGTGTAACGGTGTTACGACTCCGTCCGGGCCAGCGTCCCCGGCGGCGGGTGCACCGATGTCACCCACGGTGGGACGGTCAGGGAGCAGACTGCTGCGGAGCTGGGAAGGCCACGGGAGCTCGGAGCCGCTGATGACCGCCGCAGACACCGGACCGGGTTCGACGCCGTCGATCGCCGAGCGTGCGCCCGATCGTGCGCCGGCCGTGCTCGGCACGCTGATCCTGGTCGCAGCGGTCGCCAACCTGCCCCTCGCGGTCGCCAACGTCGCGCTCCCCGACATCGGCAAGCACTTCGACGCCTCGCAGACCCAGCTCAACCTGGTGGCCGTCGGCTACTCGCTCGGCCTGGCCGCGTCGGTGCTGTGGCTGGGGGCGCTCGGGGACCGCTACGGGCGCAAGCAGGTGCTCCTGCTCGGCGTGCTCCTGTCGCTTCCGACGTGCCTGGTCTCGGCGTGGGCACCGTCGATCGAGGTGCTGATCGGCGCCCGGGTCCTGGGCGGCGTGGCCGCCGGCATGGCGTACCCGACGACGCTCGCGCTGATCACCGCGCTCTGGGCCGGCCAGGGTCGCACCAGGGCGATCGCGCTGTGGTCGGCGATCGGGGGCGCCGTGTCGGCCCTGGGACCGCTGCTGTCGGGCGTGTTCCTTGAGCGGTGGTGGTGGGGCTCGGTGTTCCTCGTGACCCTGCCGCTCATCGTCGTGGCGATCCCGGCGATCATGCGGGTCATCCCGGCGCACGTGAACGAGACCTCCGACGCGGTCGACAACATCGGTGGCGTCCTGTCGGTCGTGATGGTCGGGGC
>JAEZAI010000239.1 GCA_023427825.1 Actinomycetes bacterium | reverse complement strand
GCCCCGACCGGTCGCGGTCGCGGTCCGGCTCCGGACCGGACGGCGGCACCGGCACGACCGTCACGCGGTGGCGGTCGTCCGCGCAAGGACCCCGGCCGCACCACCGCACCCAAGGAGCGCGGGCTCGGCGGCACGCAGGTCGAGGGCCGTCAGGCCGTGCGCGAGCTGCTGCTCGCCGGTCGGCGGAAGGTGTACGAGATCTTCCTGAACGCCGAGCTCGATCGCTCCGACATCGTCGGCGACATCGTCGACCTGGCCGACGAGCTGCGGGTGCCGATCACCGAGGTCAGCCGCAGCCGGCTCGACTCGTTGAGCCACACCGAGGCGCCCCAGGGTGTGGTCGCCCGTGCCGCCGAGCTGCCCCAGACCTCGTTGCACGATCTCTGCGAGCCCGTGGACGGACGCCCGCCGTTCCTCCTGGCGCTCGACGGCGTGACCGACCCCGGCAACCTGGGTGCGGTCATGCGCATCGCCGAGTGCGCTGGCGTGACGGGCGTGGTGCTGCCCCGCCACCGTGCGGTCCACGTGACGCCGACGGTCACGAAGGCCGCGGCGGGTGCGGTGGAGTACCTGCGCATGGCGCTCGTGGGCGGTCTGCCGACCGCGATCACCGACCTGCGCGAGGCGGGCGTGTGGGTGGTCGGCCTCGATGCCGGCGGCGACACGAGCATCCATGACCTGCCGGTCGCGACCGACGCGGTGTGCCTGGTGCTCGGCGCCGAGGGCAAGGGTCTGTCGAGGCTGGCGGCGCAGCGCTGCGACCTGGTGGCGTCGATCCCGCTGCACGGCCACCTGTCGTCGCTCAACGTGGCGAGCGCCGGCGCGGTGGCCTGCTACGAGATCGCCCGACGCCGCCCGGCCGCCGACGGTTAGCGTCCCGGCATGGCCGACAGCTCCTCCCCCGAAGCCCGTCCCACTGCGCTCGCCGCCTCGCGGCACACCGCCCGGGCCGTCCACGACGTGGGCGCCAAGTTCATGCTCGACATGGACATGTATGTCGACGCCGCGAGCCTGGGCTACGACGGCATCGCCTTCTACTTCGCGGGTCGCGGCGGCGTGCTCGGCGAGGTCGACCACGACGTCGTGTTCGAGGCGTTCACGTTCTTCCCCGCCGAGACGGTGCAGAAGGGGTGGGAGTCCTCGGCGGCGGTCGAGGACCGGGCCGCGTCGGCGAAGCGGTTCGCGAGCTACGCCGCTCGCTGGGCCACGGCCAACATCCCCGACGGCACCGGCGACCTCACCCGGCTGGCCGAGCTGTGCGGCGCGGTGATCGCCGCCGCGGACGCGAGCAGCGCTCCGGTGTTCGCCGGCTGGCGCGACCTCGAGGAGCCCGAGGCGGAGCGAGAGCTCGTCGTGCACCGCATGAACGCGCTGCGCGAGCTGCGGGCCGCCCGCCACGGCGCCGCGGTGCGGGCGGTCGGGATCGAACCGGTGGACGCCTTCATGATCCGGACGCCGTACATGGCAGCCATCTTCGGTTGGCCCGAGCCGACGGGCGAGCCCGACGAGGCCACCAAGGCCCGGTGGGCGGAGGCGGAGGAGCTGACCGACCAGGCCTTCGCCCGCGATCTCGCCGTGCTGAGCGACGAGGAGCTCGACGAGCTCTGCGCGCTCACCGACGAGCTCCTCGGCGTCGTCAGCTGACGCCTCCGGCTCAGCTCAGCTCAGTCGCCGGGGCCGTGGATGCGCACGGCGTCCGCGTGCTGCGTGGCCAGGTCGACCAGTCGCTCGCCGATCACGTTGCAGGCGTTGGTGACCGCCAGCGCCTGCAGGGTCTGGGAGTAGGAGCCGGGGTGGTCGGCCGTCTCGGCCGATCGGACGCGACGCAGCAGCTCTCGGCGGGTCGGCTCCAGGTCGGGCAGCACCAGCACGCCGTCGGCGGGGGCGTGGTGGAACCACCTGGCGACGTCCTGCAACGACTCCTGCAGCTGGGTGGTCAGCGCGGTCAGGTCGGTGCGGCACTCGGCGAGCAGCGGTGAGTCCTGCACGTCGCTGACCTCGGTCGCCAGCACCGAGCACTGCTCCCAGATGCGTCGCGTGGTCACCCTCCAGTGCGACGCGAGCAGCCCGTGAGACTGGTGCTCCGACATGGCGTCGTCCCACATGTCGTCGACCTGCGTCAGCCGGCTCCGCGCGTCCACGCGCTCGCGGCGGATCGCGTCGGTCGCGTAGGGCTCCTGCCGGAGCGCCTCGGTGACGTGGCCCATCAGGTTCGCCATGTCCCGGTAGACGCCGGCGAGCTCCTGGCGGACCTTGCGGTGCGCACGGGGCGGGAAGATCGTCGCTTGCACGACCACGGCGACGACGATGCCGATCACCGCCTGCTCCAGCCGGATCCGGGCGAAGTCCACGGTGCTGAAGTCGGGCAGCTCCGGCACGAGGACGATGACCGACGACACGAGCGCGGCCTGCTGGCCGAGCGAGGACAACCGGAACCAGCCGAAGGTCGCAAGGGGCACGGCCACCGCGACCCCGACCGCCCATGCCTGGTCCTTCGCGACGTAGGCGACCGCCAGCCCGAGCGCGGCGCCGATCAGCGCGCCGAGGATCGAGTTGCGGGCGCTGCGGAACGTCGCCTGGAGCGTGCCCTGCATGGCGACGATGGCGGCGAGCGTGGCGAACCACGGGCTCGGGAGGTGCAGCAGCTGCGAGCACAGCGTGGCCACCGCGGCGGCGATGCCGATCCGGGTGCTCCTCCTGAGCAGCCGCTGGTGCGCCGACGTCATCGCAGGATCATCCCAGCGGCGGGCTCGTGTGGCGGGGATTCACCGGCGGCGACGTCGCCTCCCGTTCTGTTGCGCAAAACCAGAAGGATCCTTCCGGTTCTGCACACCAGAACGGGTGGGGCCGCTCAGGCAGCGGGCGGCGTCGGACGCACCCGGCGCAGCGCCACGAACAGCGCGACGAGGCCGATGACGAGTCCGAGCGCACCGAGCACCAGGGCGATGGTGCCCCGGGTCTCGGCCGCGTCGACGTCGTCGTGGGGCGCGGCGTCATCCGCGGCGGCGTCGTCGGAACCCTCGTCGCTCCCGTGGTGGTCGGAGCCGCCGGACGCGGGGGTCAGCGTGACGGTCGGAGCGGGGTGGTCGGGCTCGTCGCCGTTCGCCGGCGTCGGCTCGTTCCAGTCGACGACCGAGCCGTCCGAGTAGGTCTGCTTCGCCGCGAACACCAGCTGGTCGGCGTCGGGGAGCGGGCCGACCGAGATCGAGAACTCCTGGAACTCGCCGGGCTTCACCTCGCCACCCGACCACGTCACCGACGTGACGACCTCGTCGACGGAGATTCCCTCGACCTCGACCTTCGACGCTGGCGCGGCCCTGGTCACCTCGGTCTGCCACCCCGGCACCGGCTTGACCGACGCGAACGCCAGCGGCTGGCCCGCGGGCATCGTGATCGTCAGACCGACGGTCGAGGCGTCGTCCTTCTCGTTCGGGACCCGGAACGTGAGGACCGTGAAGCTGCCCTGCTCGGCGGATGACGGGGTCACGCTGACGTGGGCGGCGGCGACGCCGGCGACGCCGAGCACGGTCGCCAGGACGACGGCGATCGCGGCGACGGCCTTCTTGGGGAACGTATGTCGTTGCATGCCCAGTGG
>JAEZAI010000653.1 GCA_023427825.1 Actinomycetes bacterium | reverse complement strand
CTTCTTCACCACCCACGTCATCGGGCCACCTCCCGACGGAACAGGTTCCGCGCCGTCGGGGGCGCGGGATCCGGGTTCGGCGATTCGGTGCCCGGCGGGTCCGGTACCGGATCCGGGACGGGCCGGGGCTCCGGCTCCACCGTAGGGCCGCCGCCGAGCGGGATGCCGAGGCGCCGCCGGCGGAACACACGGGTGGGATTGGTCTCCGTCGTCTGCACGTCCGTCCCCTACCCCGCACCGCCCGGCCCCGCGGGGGGTTGTGGGTCCACCCCTGCGAACGGCGGGAACGGAGACGGGCGGGTACGGATCAGGCGGTGGCCGCGTGGCCCCGAAGAGCCCAGGAGGTCGGGATGACGGAGCAGCTGGCACCGGACGCCGCGCAGGTCGGGGGCGACATCGACCTCGCGCTCCACCGGCTCGAGGACGAGGAGCGCCTGGACGTGGTCGGCATCGCTGCGCACGAGCGCGCCCGCTCGCTGGTGGAAGGCCCGCTCGGTCCGCTGCTCCAGGGCGCCTGGCTCGGCCACAGCCTCCACCCGCTGATGACCGACATCCCGATCGGCTGCTGGACGTGTGCGGCCCTGCTGGACGTCGTGGGCGGCCGGGCGTCGCGGCCTGCGTCCCAGCGGCTGATCGGTCTGGGGACGCTGTCGGCGCTGCCGACGGCGCTCACCGGGCTGGCGGAGCTGGCGACGATCGACGCAGACGACGATGCGGCCCGCAGGGTCGCGACCGCTCACGCCGGTCTCAACGCGGTGGCCATCGCGTCGTACGCCCTCTCATGGCAGCGGCGCCGGCGGGGCCGGTACGCGAGCGGCGTCGCATGGAGCGGCGTCGGCGCCGTCGTGGCCTCCGCGTCCGGCCACCTGGGCGGGCACCTGGCCTATGTGCTGGGCGTGGGCCACGGTGCGCGGGGGCGGCGGCCCGGCGCGGAGGAGGGCGCGGTCACGGCGGACGCGGTCAGCTGAGGTGCACGTGGCGGAGGTCGACGATGCGTCCGTCGCGCACCTCGAGCGTCCCGTAGGTCCTCGTCGGCGCCCGCCGCCGCTGCGTCGGGCTGCCGGGGTTGAAGAGCCGGGTGCCGTCGTCGGTGGTCACGTCCTGGGGGAGGTGCGAGTGGCCGAACACCACGAGGTCCGCCTCGGGGAACCACCGTCGGAGCCGACCGGGGCGGCCTGCCGACGCGCCGCTGTCATGCACCATCGCCACCGCCACGCCGTCGAGATCGAGCTCCAGTCGCTCGGGCAGCGTCCCGACCAGGTCCACGTCGTTGTTGCCGAGGACCGCGTGCACCGGTGCGAGCTCCGCGAGTCGTTCGAGCAGCTCCGACCCCGTGACGTCGCCGGCGTGCAGCACCAGGTCGGCCTCGGCGGCAGCGGACAGCACCCGCTCGTCGAGCGGTCCACCACCGTCGCGGACGTGGGTGTCGGCGATCACCAGGACGCGCATCGCCCCCAGTGTGGCGGGCTCGGGTGCCCTCCTCCAGAGCGGCGGCCACGAGGCGCGGGAATGGGAGGACGCCACCGCGGTGGACCGCGCCGGCGGCGCGCAGGTGCTGTGCGCGAACGCCGGTGTGGGCGTGGCGGGCCCGTTCGTCGAGAGCGATCTGGCCGCGCACCTCCGGCTCGTCGACCTGAACGTCCGTGGTGTGGTGCAGCTCTGCGGCCTGCTGCTCCCGGGCATGGTGGAGCGGGGCGAGGGAGCCGTCCTCCTGACGTCGTCGGTCGCAGCGACCATGGCGGGTCCCGGCTACGTCACGTACGCGGCGTCCAAGGCCTTCGTGCAGTCGTTCGGCGAAGCACTGCACGACGAGCTCGACGGGACGGGTGTCGGCGTGACCGCGCTGCAGCCGGGCCCGACCGACACGGAGTTCTTCGACCGTGCCGGCATGGACGGGTCCAAGGCGGACCGTGGCCACAAGGACGACCCGGAGCGCGTGGCTCGGGACGCGGTCGAGGCGTTGCAGTCGGGCGACGACCACGTGGTCGCAGGGGCGTTCCGCAACAAGGTGCAGACGGTGCTGGCCAAGCTGCTGCCACAGGGGGCGGCGGCCGCCGTGCACGGCCGGATGCTCGACGGCTCCTCGGGCGACCAGCGAGTGACCTGAGTCGGGGATGATCGCCCCGCCCGGCGGGAAGGTGTCCGGGCGTGACCGACATGGACGGATCGACGGGCGGCAACGCCATGGCGAGCGACGAGGACCGGGCCGACGGGCTCGCGTCGATCGTCGAGGCGCTGGACCAGCCCATGATCGTCGTGACGACGGCGTCGGGCGACGAGCGCGCCGGCTGCCTGGTGGGCTTCCACTGCCAGTCGAGCATCGACCCGGGCCGTTACGTGGTCTGGCTGTCCAAGGCGAACCACACCGGCCGCGTGGGCCTGCGGGCCACCCACCTCGCCGTGCACTTCCTCGACCGGTCGCAGCATGACCTCGCCGAGCGGTTCGGGACCCGGACCGGCGACGACGGCGACAAGTTCGACGGCCTGGACCTCGTGGAGGCCGACGGCGTCGACGCGCCGCTCCTGCGGGACTGCCCGAACCGGCTGCTGGGCCGGCGGACCGCTGCGCTCGACGAGGGTGGCGACCACGTGTGCGTGGTGCTCGAGGTGGAGCGCGTGTGGACCGGTGAGGGCCTGGACCCGCTCCGGCTCTCGGACGTGTCGGACCTGGACCCGGGGCACCCGGCGGAGGAGCGCCCGCGACCGGCCACCCACCGGGCGCGCTGAGCCCGCCCGGACTCAGCGCGCGGCCACTGCCACCGCAGCGGACTCCGCAGCCCACCACGCCTCGATCGGCGCGGACGGGTCGTCCACCTGGTCGCCCCCCACGTACAGCCCGGCGGTCGGGACCCGGGCGCCGATCTCGACCAGGACCGGGCGCAGGTGCACCTCGACGGCGAGCGCGTGCCCGGGACCGCCGCCGGTCATGAGCGGCACGACGACGGGGACCGACCGGAGCTCGCCGTGCTCGAACTGGTCGAGGAACAGCTTGAGGAGGCCGGTGTAGGCGGCTTTGTAGGTCGGCGACGCGATGACGACCACGGTGGCGTCGTGGACCGCGCGCTTTGCTGCCGCCACGGTGGGGTCGCCCCAGGCCAGGAGGGCGGGCCCGAGCGTGGCCAGGTCGACGAGGTGCACGTCCGCCGCCTCGACCAGCTCGGCGAGTCGCCGTCCGAGTCGCTCCGCCACCTTGGCCGTGCGCGACCCGGCCTGGGGGTTGCCGACGACGACCACCACCGACCGGCTCTTCTGCCCTGTGCTCGTGCGCTGCTGCGCTGTGCTCGTGCGCTGCTGCGCTGTGCTCGTGCGCGGCTGCTCTGTGCTCGTGCGCGGCTGCCCTGTGCTCGTGCGCGGCTGCCCTGTGCTCATGAGCGGTGCTCCCGGGTCATGCGGCTGGACTACCGCTGCCACCGCCCCCGGGTCAACGGTGGAGCCGCCCCTACGATGCCCGGATGTCCAGCGTCCCGGAGCCAGCCCCAGCGCCGCGCACGGACGTGCCGGGCAGCGCAGCCTGGTGGTCGTCGCTCCAGGAGCGCTCCGCGCGACGCCGTCCGCGGGCCGACGGCCTGACGCTGGAGCGGATCGTCGACGTGGCGATCGGGCTCGTGGACGCCCAGGGCCTGGCCGCGCTGACGGTCCGCGGCCTGGCGGATGAGCTGGGGACGGGGAGTGCGTCGCTGTACCGGCACGTGGCGAGCCGCGAGGAGCTGCTCGTGCTCATGGTCGACCGGGTGATCGGCGAGGTGGACCTGCCCGCCGGGGACGTGGCCGGGCGCGCCGGCGTCGAGCAGCTGGCGCACGAGCTGCGCCGCGTGCTGCTCGACCACGCGCAGCTCCTCCCGGCCCTGACCGCCGCGCCGCTGCTCGGGCCGAACGCGATCCGCGGCGTCGAGGTGGGGCTCCGGTGCATGTCGGCGGCCGGGTACTCCGACGACCTGGCGGTGCCGGCCGTCCTCGCGCTCATCGACTTCGTGCTCGGCACCGTCTACTTCGACACGAGCAGCGCCGGTCGCAGCTTCGCCGCGGGACAGGACGTGCGCAGCGGCGCCGCCCCGGCGGCGGACGAGGTGTTCGAGTTCGGCCTCCAGACCTTCCTGGCCGGCCTCACCCGGCGCGCCGGCGGGAAATGCGATCAATGATCGCCTACGGTGGTCGGACACCCAACCGACCACGTGGAGGTCACGGACGATGACGCAGCGACTGGAGCTCGGCGACCCGCAGTTCTGGCGGCGCTCGCTCGACGAGCGGATGGCCGACTTCGCCGCGCTCCGGGCCGAGTCGCCCTTCACCAAGGCGCAGTCCGACAACTTCCTCACCGGCGTGCCCGACGAGTGGTATGCCGTGACGCGGTACGCGGAGGTGGTGGAGATCAGCCGCCACCCGCAGGACTACTGCTCGGGCCAGGGCTCCATCTCGATCGCGGACATGCCCACCGACGCCATGGAGTTCTTCGGGCCGTACATCACCATGGACGACCCGCGCCACGCCCGTCAGCGCGGGATCGTGGCCCGGTCGTTCACCCCTCGGGCCCTGCAGGGCGTCCTCGACTCCGTCGAGACCATCTGCACCGAGGTCATCGACGACATGTGCGAGAAGGGCGAGGTGGACCTCGTCGAGGCGCTCTCGCAACCGTTCCCGCTGCTGGTCATCTGCGACATGATGGGCATCCCCCGCAGCGAGTTCGGGACGGTGCTCGACGCCACCAACGTGATCCTGGGTGCCGGGGACCCCGAGATGATGGGCGGCAAGGACGACATCATCAGCGCCCTGTTCGAGGCCGGCGTCACGCTCACGACGCTCATGGGCGAGCTCGCCGAGCAGCGTCGCAAGGACCCGCAGGACGACCTCACCTCGGCCCTGGTCCACAACGACCTGGGCGAGGACATGCTCGCCCCCGAGGAGATCGCGCCGTTCTTCATCCTGCTCGCCGTCGCCGGCAACGACACCACACGGACCGCCACGAGCATCGGCATGCACCTGCTCGGCCAGCACCCGGACCAGCGCCGCATCTGGCAGGACGACCTGGACGGCGTGACGCCGAGCGCGGTCGAGGAGATCGTGCGGATGGCGTCGCCGGTGACGTTCATGCGCCGGACGGTCACGCACCCGCTCACGCTGTCGGGTCACGACTTCGACGAGGGCGACAAGCTCGTCCTGTTCTACGGCGCCGCCAACCGCGACCCGCTGGTGTTCGACGACCCCGAGCGCTTCGACGTGCTCCGCGACCCGAACCCGCACGTGGGCTTCGGCGGTCCCGGACCGCACTTCTGCCTGGGAGCGCACCTGGCCCGCCGTGAGCTGTCGGTCGTGTTCCGTCAGCTGCTGACGCGCCTGCCCGACATCGAGGTCGCCGGCGAGCCGACCTACCTCGAGGCGGCCGGGGTGCCGCTGGTGGGTGGCATCAAGCGGCTTCCGGTCCGGTTCACGCCGACCGCGCCGGTCGGCGCGGCCTGACGGCGCGGGCGAATCGCCGGACCTGCGCGGTTCGTGACGACCGGTCGCGGATCCGGTCGTCCTTTCGGGGTCACCCGATGCCGGCGTGCTCAAGATCGGGATTCCCGGGTAGGGCCCGGACGTCCCCGCAGCGCACCGCACTGCGAAGAGAAGAAGGTGATCACATGACCATCGGAGCTGCACTGCTCGTCATCGTCGTCGGCATCCTGATCGCGGCGTTCGCCAACGCCACGATCGGCGGCATCGTTGCGGTCATCGGCGTCGTCGGCCTGGTGATCGCGGTCCTCACGGGCTCCCGCGGTCGAGCGCGCATCTGACGGACCGGCGGACCGCCGGTGCTCCCGCAACGGCGCGGGGGGGCCGGCGGCCGCCCCCGGCCGTCGGGCCG